>CAWUIT010000028.1:0-16736 GCA_963922345.1 uncultured Dokdonia sp.
GCCAATGCATTTGGTGTAAATTATGCTAATAATTTTGGCGAGTTTTCTTTACAGGTTCCATCACATATAGGAGAGGGTTTCATAAAAGGCATAAATTTTCCTAATGGTATTGGGCTACACATCATCAATTGCAATATGCTAGACGATACAAAGTTTTATTTTGTAAATAATGGTATCAATTCCTTGCGATTTATATACTGTATGAAGGGTGAAGTAGGACATAAATTTTCAACTACAAAAGAGGAGACTACTGTTAGAAGGGCAGAGCACTTGATTGCTGCACCTCGATATAATGAAGATCAAATCTATATAATTAAAAAAGACGCTCCAGCAGTAATTTGTTATCTAGAGATCAATAAAGCCAAGTTTCAAGAACAATTATCTTATGATTTGTCAAAGGTGGACGATGTGTACTACCCACTTTTTGCAGATGTAAATGCCTTAACACAAGTATGCTACAAGGGATATTATAGTCTACAAATTTCAGATATTATTGATGAGATTTTGAGTAATGATGATCAAGGTCTCGTACGTACAAATTATCTAGGTGCAAAAGCCCTTGAGTGTACCTCATTGATGCTCAAACTATTTAGAGAAGATTCTGCCGAAGGTAATAAACGTACCACCTTACGTCTATCAGATATGGACAATATTGCGGCAGCGGTGCAGTATATTGAAAATCATATTTCAGAACTCGCCACCATTCCCGAGATTGCAGAGGCTGTGGGTATAGAAGCATACAAGCTTCAAGATGGTTTTAAACGTAATTACGGTGTAACAGTAAACGACTATATAAAAGAATACCGCCTCAAACGAGCATTGACAATGCTTACCTCAGAAGATAAAAATGTATCAGAGGTTGTATATGCACTAGGATTGTCAAGTAGGAGCTATTTTTCAAAAATTTTCAAGGAGAAATATGGTATCAGCCCCTCATCACTAAGGCGCAACCCAGAAGTTTAGGATAGTGTAAAAAGAGCATCCGTGCTCCAAGCTTCAGGCTTCCCGTCAAATTTAGCTTTTGTTTCGGTCCATATCTCTTTAAAAAGATCGGAATTCCTGTAAGCTTGTAGATCATTATTAGAATTCCAGTGGCTATGTGTAAAAAATATAGAGGGATCTTCTGTATCCTGTAACAATTGCAAATGCAAACAGCCTTGAGAGGCGCGTATACTATCTTTTACAACCTCAAAATGTTTTAGAAAACTGGATATTTCGCTTTCGCGAAAGCGTAATTTTACGAGCCTAACAATCATTTATCAAAAAAATTAATCATCACTGTATCTCGATAATTGAGACCAAATAGACTGGCTGCGCTTCCCACAGTACTTGGATTACTTTTGTAAATAGCAAGTTCAATGTAACCTCCAGAGTTAAATACGGCAAGTTTTTTTCCCTCTTCTTCACGCTTAGATTTATCAATTGTAAAGTTTATAGCATCGCTATATTGCTTATAAATCTTAGATATATCTGCTCCTCGTGCTTCAAGCTTAAAGCGCCTTCCTTTACCTATTTCGTCAAAAAGCTTTTGTGTAATATTACTCACTACATTTCCATAGTTATCAATATATATTACATTTCCAGAGATTTGATTTCTAGAGAGATTGATAACTGGTGAGATTCCTGTGAGCTGTCTTATGCTATCAATGTTTTTACCTATTACACCCAGTGTACCTCCTCTAGCGATATGGCAGGCTGTTTTTACAAAGACATCCAAAACGGTAAAGTTGGTCTGAGTGCGGTCGTGTATATTTATTTCTACCTTTTCCTCTGGAACAATATCCTTGGTAAGTAATGATATGATGCCATTATTTGCGCATATAAAATAATGTCCATCAAGCTTTACGGCAATATGATTTGTATCTGGAGTGAGCTCGCTATCTACACCAATCACGTGTATGCTCCCTTTGGGAAAATTTTGATACGCATTTTGAATAATATAAGCCGCTTCCATAAGATGAAAGGGGGATACAGAATGCGATATATCAACTATACGAACATCCTCGAGCTCTGAGTAAATCGCACCTTTAACTGCACCAGCAAAGGGGTCTTTCTCCCCAAAATCTGTCGTAAGTGTGATTATCTTCATAAACTGTAAGATCTACTTTTAACTCTTTAATGTGATAGTTATAAACCAAATTTGTTCATTATTTCTTAACCTCAAATGCGATATATACGATACCTCGTGGTAAAAAAAATTGTAATTTAGTCGTAAACAAAGCTAAAATATTTTACGGACGTATCTCACATAATCTATCTGCCTTTTGAACGAATTAATCTTAGAACTCTCAGAAATCAATCCGCGCGAATTTTTTGGACAGCGCAATGCAAATATTGAACTTCTCAAACAATACTTTCCTAAGCTAAAAATTGTTGCCAGAGGTAATAAAATCAAAGCATACGGAGATGAAGAGCTCTTAGAAGAATTTGATAGGCGTATGACGATGCTTATGGAGCATTTTGGAAAGTATAATAAACTTGACGAAAATGCTATAGAGAGAGTACTTACTAGTGTAAGTAAGGAGGATTATGATACACCTATAGAAAGTGGCGAGACACTGGTGCATGGAGTGAGTGGTAAACTTATAAAACCACAAACGGCAAACCAGCGTAAGATGGTTGAGCTTGCAAAGAAAAATGATCTCACCTTTGCCATAGGTCCAGCAGGAACTGGAAAAACATATGTAGGAGTTGCTCTTGCCGTAAAGGCTTTAAAGGAAAAGCAAGTGAAGAGAATTATTCTCACACGACCTGCAGTAGAAGCAGGTGAGAACCTTGGTTTTTTGCCAGGTGACCTCAAGGAAAAGCTGGATCCATATATGCAACCACTCTATGATGCGTTGCGTGATATGATTCCTCACGAAAAATTAGAAACATTTATAGAAAAGGGAATTATTCAAATAGCCCCTATGGCGTTTATGCGCGGGCGTACACTTGATAATGCGTACGTAATATTAGACGAAGCACAAAATACAACCCACGCTCAAATGAAAATGTTTTTGACAAGAATGGGACGTAATGCAAAATTTATGATCACGGGCGACCCTGGTCAAATAGACTTACCACGCCGCGTAACAAGTGGCCTTAAAGAAGCTCTACTCATTCTTAAGACCGTAAAAGGAGTAGGTATGATTTATCTTGATGATAACGATGTTGTTCGCCACCCACTAGTTAAAAAAATGATTGCGGCATATAAGGAGATCGAAAATAGAAACGATTAAGTTTTTTAAGAATCCTTATATCTCAAAAAAAACATTTCATTTAAAATTATAGTAATATATAGACTATGAATACAATCATAGATACCAACTTTCACTTTCCTGGTCAACTCGCAGTTTATAAAGGCAAAGTGCGCGAAGTGTATACGTTAGAAAATGACCTGCTGGTTATGATTGCTACAGATAGGCTTAGCGCTTTTGATGTCGTGATGCCTAAAGGGATACCCTACAAGGGTCAGATTTTAAATCAGATTGCAACCAAAATGATGAAGGAAACAGAAGATCTTGTTCCCAACTGGTTGCTTGCTACACCAGATCCTAATGTTGCAGTGGGAAAAAGATGTGAGCCATTTAAGGTTGAAATGGTAATACGAGGGTACCTTTCAGGTCACGCAGCTAGAGAGTATAAGGCCGGTAAAAGAATATTGTGTGGGGAGACTATGCCAGAAGGGATGAAGGAAAATGACGCCTTTCCAGAACCTATCATAACACCCGCTACAAAGGCAGAAATGGGAGATCACGACGAGGATATCTCACGTGAGGAAATTTTAAGAAAAGGAATCGTTTCAGAAAATGACTACGCCATTCTTGAAGATTACACAAAAAAGCTTTTCAAAAGAGGGACAGAGATTGCCGCTGCTAGAGGTCTTATCCTGGTAGATACAAAGTACGAATTTGGCAAAACGGTAGACGGCACCATCGTTCTCATTGATGAAATACACACACCAGACTCTTCGCGTTATTTCTATGCAGAAGGTTATGAGGAGCGTCAAAAAGAAGGAGCACCTCAAAAACAGCTTTCTAAAGAGTTTGTACGTCAATGGCTTATAAGCAATGATTTTCAAGGGCTGGAAGGTCAAAAAGTTCCGGAAATGAGTGATGCTTACATTACAACCGTATCAGAACGTTATATAGAACTTTATGAGAATATTACAGGAGATGCCTTTGTAAAGGCAGATACAAATCATATACAATCACGTATTGAGGACAATGTTTTAAAATATTTATCGGATCCCTCAAAGTAATTGGCTTCAAAAAGAATCAATATATAATAGGCACTTATGCAAAGAACTATCCTTCAGTAATGAGGGGTTTTTTTTTCGCTTTTGCGAAAGCGAATATCAACAAAGTTGAATTTTAGAGTATAAGATGTCTCTAATCAATAATCGTAAATAAATAAATAACGAGTATCCTCAAAATAGTCTGAAACTCTTGAGATAATAAAACTTATAACAAGAGGTCTATAAATTGCTGATAATCTAATAAAAAAGTTAAAAATTTATCAAATTAACAAAGTTTGTGAGTTCTTAGTGAAACCGCAAGCGTAATTCCTCCGTAAGTTTATGAGAATGAATATAATCATAAACTATATGCGATGAGAAACAAATTTACTCAAAAACTTCTTTTTTTATTTTTTACAGCGCTCACAACAACTGGCTACAGTCAGTTTGTTGTAACTAACGGTGGAGATGCCGGCGCAGGAACCTTAAGGGATGCCGTAGCGACAGCAAATGCTACAGCAGGATCTAACACAATAACATTTACAGGTAACTTTATCGTATCTCTTACCTCTGGAGAAATTGAGGTGACAGATGACTTATCAATTATTGGGAATGGTACGAATGCAACAATAATTGATGGAACTAGTAATACAGGGCGTCTTTTAAATTATTCTGGAGGAGCGGTTTCATCGCTTGGAATGGTAACATTAAGAAATTCTGTAGAGACTGGAGATGGTGGAGCCATAAAGATTGATGGCGTTACTACCTTTACTGTTAATAATGCGGCATTTCAAAATAATGAAGCGTCTGGCTCTAATGGAGGTGGTGCAATCGCAAATTTTGGGGCTGCATTATCTGTGATTGATACTAACTTTAGCAATAATGTTGCCAGCGGTATGGGTGGAAGTGGCGGAGCCATTTTACAAGCAACCTCGGGAACACTCTCTGTAACAAATGGTCTTATGTCTGGTAATACTGCGATAAGAGCTGGAGGTGCCGTAGAGGTAAATGCCACGGATGCTATTACATTTAACAATATCATTTTTGAAAATAACGAGGCGGGAGCTTCACCGGGAAATGGTGGAGCTTTTCACATTACAGGGCCTGCAAACAGTGTAATAACGGGAGGTTCGGTAAATAATAACATCGCTGCAAACGAAGGTGGAGGATTTTGGAATGGTTCTGGAGAAATGGACATTATAAATGTTGAGTTTACAAATAATAGTGCAAATGGAGACGATAGTGGAGCCTCAGGAGGCGGAGCAATATTCAACGAAGGAGGAGATATCACGATCGATGCAGAGTCTAGAGTTATAAATAATATTGCAACAGTCGGAGCTTCTGGTTCCGGAGGTGGAGTCTTAGTCGCTGGGGGTAGCTTTACTGCGACGGGAACTGAGTTTAATAGTAATGCAGCAAACAGAGCTGGAGGCGCAATTGAAGTGAGAAATGGAGCAGATGATGTTCCTGCAACACTTGTTTTGAATAATATTCTGATGACTTCTAATAATGCAGGCGCAGATGCTCCAGCACCAGGAAATGGAGGAGGTGTTCACATTAGTGGACCTTCTAATACAACGATTGATGGTGGTACAGTATCTGATAACATAGCAAGCTCCGAAGGTGGCGGGTTATGGAATGGATCAGGAATAATGACCATTACAAACACTACAATTAATTCAAATACAGCTAGTGGCGATGCTGCAAACGAAGGTGGTGGAGGTGTCTTTAACTCAGGAGGAACTATTACTATTACAGATGCTACTATTTCTATGAATATTGCAGACGGTAGTGCTGGTTCTGGAGGAGGACTTTTAAATGATATGGGGACAGTTTCTTTAGAAGGAACGACATTATCAGGAAATACCTCAGTTAGAGCTGGTGGTGCTATAGAAGTAGCCTCAGGAGGTGGAACCTTAACACTAGTAGACACAGACTTAACAGGAAACAGTACGATGTCTTCACCAGGAAATGGTGGCGGTATTCACATCTCTGGAGGAGATGATTCTTTTATCACAGGAGGTACGATTTCAGGAAATGCAGCTGCTAATGAAGGTGGGGGATTATGGAATGGTTCTGGGGTAATGACAATCACGGGAACTACTATTAACGGAAATAATGCTGATGGCGATGATAGCGGTGCTTCTGGTGGTGGTGGAATCTTTAATGAAGGAGGAACAGTTACGACAGATGCTGATACGGTAATTACAAACAATGTAGCTGTTGCTGGTGCTTCCGGTTCTGGTGGAGGTGTATTGGTTGCTGGTGGATCTTTTGAAGCTACTGGAACAACAATAACAGACAATTCAGCAAATAGAGCTGGAGGAGGTATTGAGGTTCGCAATGCATTATCAGATGATAGTCCTGCTACATTAACCTTAACAGATGTTATACTTGATATGAATGATGCCGGCGCAGATGCTCCAGCACCAGGAAATGGAGGAGGACTTCATATTACTGGACCCTCTACTACGACAATAACTGGAGGTACTGTAAATAATAATGTAGCTGCCCTTGAAGGTGGAGGACTCTGGAATGGATCTGGAGCTATGGATATTACAGATACTACTATTAATTCAAATACTGCTAGTGGCGATGCTGCAAACGAAGGCGGTGGAGGTGTCTTTAATTCAGGAGGAACTATTACTATTACAGATGCTACTATTTCTATGAATATTGCAGACGGTAGTGCTGGTTCTGGAGGAGGACTTTTAAATGATATGGGGACAGTTTCTTTAGAAGGAACGACATTATCAGGAAATACCTCAGTTAGAGCTGGTGGTGCTATAGAAGTAGCCTCAGGAGGTGGAACCTTAACACTAGTAGACACAGACTTAACAGGAAACAGTACGATGTCTTCACCAGGAAATGGTGGCGGTATTCACATCTCTGGAGGAGATGATTCTTTTATCACAGGAGGTACGATTTCAGGAAATGCAGCTGCTAATGAAGGTGGGGGATTATGGAATGGTTCTGGGGTAATGACAATCACGGGAACTACTATAAGCGACAATAATGCTGATGGAGATGATAGTGGTGCTTCTGGTGGTGGAGGAATCTTTAATGAAGGTGGTACGGTAACGACAGATGCTGATACAGCGATTACTAATAACGTAGCTGTCGCTGGTGCTTCCGGTTCTGGTGGAGGTGTATTGGTTGCTGGAGGATCTTTTGAAGCTACTGGAACAACAATTACAGGCAACTCAGCAAATAGAGCAGGAGGTGGTATTGAAGTAAGAGATGGTGCAGATGGAGTACAAGCTGCTTTAACTCTGGAAAATGTGATACTTAATAATAATAATGCGGGAGCAGATGCCCCAGCGCCAGGAAGCGGTGGAGGTTTGCATATAACTGGCGGATCTAATTCAACGCTCAGAAATTCAACAGTTAATAATAATATAGCGGCAAATGAAGGAGGTGGTCTCTGGAATGGAACTGGACAAATGCTCATCGAGAAACTTACGATAGATGAAAATTCGGCCAATAATGGAGGCGGTATCTATAATAATGGAGGAATTCTTCTCGTTGATCAATCAGCAATAACAAATAATAGTTCCGAATCCTTTGGAGGAGGAATTACTAATGTTCCTGATGCCACAGGGGATATATTTAGAACTACTGTTTCTGGAAATACATCTCAAGCAGATGGTGGTGGTATAGCAAACTTTGGTAATTTTGTAATAGATGCATCTACCGTTGCAATGAATACTTCTACTGTAAGTGGAGGTGGTTTGTTTACTGGGTCTCCTGGTCAGACAGACGTTGGGGGTAGTATCATAGCGCTCAATTCAGGTTCTAATAATGAGGATGTGAGCGGTGTAACTGGTTCCATTAATTATAACCTAATAGGCTCTGACCCAAATGGAAATTTACAAGCTGAGTCAGATGACATTATAAATGTAGATCCATTGTTAGGTCCGTTGCAAGATAATGGTGGAGCTACATTGACGCACGCATTATTAGAAGAATCACCTGCTTATAATGCCGGAAATCCAGATAATGTAGATGAAGATCAGATTGATCAGCCCGTATTTGATGGGCGTAGAGATATAGGGGCTTTTGAAGCTCAGACAATCTTACTATCTACTCAAGATTTTTTAAATGACGATGCATTTACTATCTATCCAAACCCTACTCAGGGTGATGTATTTATCACTCTAGCAGATAGCTTGAGAGAAAACTCACAGATTCAAATTATAGAAGTTGGTTCAGGAAAAATTGTTAAGAGCATAAGTTCAATAGAACGCTTTGAGCCTATTTCTATTAGTGGTTTAGCTAATGGTGTCTATATTATAACTATAACATCTGAGAGTCAATCAATGAGTAAAAAGCTTATTTTGGCTCAGTAATAAATTTTAGAATATGAATACAAAATCCTTCCTTCGGGAGGGATTTTTTTTGCTTTCGCGAAAGCGTAATTTAAATTAATCGAGCAGGAAAGAGTGTCCGATAGCTAGTTCTGTAAAGTCTGCTTGTCCTAAATTAGTATTGAGATAAATTCCAGCAAACCAATTATTTTTTGGTGTTGTTTGCAGGTCTTTTAAATAGTATTTTACACCAAAACGACCATTGATGCGCTGCTTTAATTTGTATTTTGATCCAAATTCACCAAGCTCCCAAGAGGGTGGCTCTGGAATATCTCTAGGTGCAAAATCCCATCCTTCATTAATACGCCAGTCAATTTTATAAGCTGGTTTGTGAATGTTTACTCCAATTTGTAATTCAATTCCCAAGTGGTTGAAAAGCATCTCACTTTTAATGAAAAGTCCAATATTTGAAGCGTTCCAGTAAGCGTTTGATTTGAGCGACTCAAACTCCTTACCCTCTTGTACAAGAGACTCATTATTTGATATATAGTCGTAATAATGTTTATAAAATCTATAAAAACCACCTAAGCTAATTTTATAGTGCTGCCTATAAAGTTTTCCAACCTCGAGAGATATAGTATGTACCGCCTTTGCTGTGTTGAATGGAAAGCCGTCATTAAAAACGTTTGCTCCTAAACCGAAACGAGATTCTATAAATAGAGGGTTGCTTAGAGTATTACTAGGTATTCTTTTGGTGGTGATGTCCTTAGTATTAGAACTACTAAAGCTACTTCCTACACTTAATAAAAAAGAATTGTAGCCATTGTTGGGAAGTTTGAGATGCCCATTAGAATGATGAAAGATCCCAGCGCCTATCGTAAAATTTACATTTCTAAGCGTTAACACTTGGTAGGAGATAGAGGCTCTGGCAGACCAGGTGAAATCTGTACTTACCGCTCTATTATTAAAATTTGTAACAACATCATACTTTTCTGTAAAATAGGAAGTTCCCACTCCCGTGAATAGGAACAGTTTTTGACTATTAAAAACGGGAAACTCAAGATAAGGCATTAAAGTAAAGGCGTAACCCAACTTGCGACTGTTGCCAAAGTCTGTTACACCTATACCAATTCCAGAACGCAAATCCATAAAATGTGAAGAACTCTTACTGCTGCGATCTACTCTCAAGAAAATTTGCTTTTGTAAATCTCTATCTACAAAGTTGCTATTTGAAGGAGTAGTGATACCCAAGTGGAATTCGCTAGTGTAAGTGTATGAGGAATTTACCTGGCTAGTGACTTGCAAGGCTACAAGAGAGAAAAGTATGCTCAGTAATAGATGAGCATTATTTGTAAAATGAATAGAGACGTTTATTTTTACTTTCATCAGAAAGCGGCGAATATAACGATTCTATCCCTGTATAAGGATGCGCGATGAGTCGCTGCGTTCTATAAGGCGGATTTGCGAAAACTTGCAGCCAGTTACTTTTCTTCTTGAAGAGAGAAGTCTATTTGAAATTTTGAGATCATTTGTAGTAAGACCTCTTCTGTTTCTGTAAAGTTTGCTCTTGGTGTTTTATGTGCATCTACTTTGTCAAAGTCTTTTACAATAGATCCTGTTTCATAAGCGTCTACAACCTGAGGATGTACATAATAATTGCGGCAAACTGATCTTGTATTACCTAAAGCCTCTGCAGCGGCATCAAAACCTTTTAAGATATTTGATTTATTCTCTTTTTCATCATCGGTATATCCTAGATCATGCACAGTTTCAAAAAATGTTTTGGTGGCACCCCAAGTTCTAAAGTCTTTTGCCGAGAATAAATCACCACTTATCTCGTGTATATAGTCATTTACCATACCACTATCTATTTTGTGTTTCTCACCGTTCTCGTCGTAGTATTGAAATAGCTCCCATCCTGGTATTTCCTCACATCGATTTACAAGCTTTGCAAGTTTTTTATTACGTAAGGTAATTGAGTGTTCTTTTCCCTTTTTACCTACAAAGTGAAATTTGATTTTATTTTTTGAGGTATCTACGTGTCGTGTGCGTAACGTGGATAGACCGTAGGTTTTATTTTTTTTTGCATAATAATCATTACCAATTCTAATATGAGTTTCTTCCATAAGCCTGAGTACCAATGCGAGTACTTTTCTTTTGGACATATCTGGTAGGTCAAGATCTTGATCTACACGAGCTCTAATATTGGGTAACGCATTTCCAAAATTTGCCAATTTATAGAACTTTGTTTGATTTCTAATCTTGGACCAAAGGTCGTGATACCTATAGACTTTTCGGTTTTTTGAATCTCTACCTACTACCTGTAAATGACCATTAGGAGGGTAAGAAATACGAACTTTTTCCCAGTTAGGAGGGATAACTAGTTTTTGAATACGGTCGAGTTCTTCTTTATTCTGCAGGGGTTTATCTTTGAAATAATAGCGAAAGTCTTGCTTATCTTTTTTTCGCCGTATGTTCAAATCAGCATCAGTAACGTAAATGAGATTTGCTATAGCAGCGGTTTCCTCAGGGTTTTTGAGAATTTTTTCTATTTGGCTAGCAGTTAAAGTCATAGTACTAAATTAGGTATGAAATTGAGTAGGGTGTCAAAAAAATGTGTGAACGTTTTGATAAACTGCTCTTAATTTTTCGTTACTTGAATTTTCAAATTTAGAATCTATGTTTTTACAGCAAAGCTTTTATGATCGAGCAAATGATCTTGTCGCTTCTTTCTCTGGTGCTATGTGGGGTATACCGCTCGTATGCTTGCTCATAGGAGGCGGTATTTTCTTACTTTTTTATTCACGCTTTTTACCATTTCGATATTTAGGACATGCGGTGGCAGTGTTACGAGGTAAATATGATCAAGAACAAGACGAGGGAGAGATCACGCATTTTCAAGCACTAACAACAGCCTTAAGTGCAACCGTTGGTATGGGGAATATTGCTGGAGTAGCTGTAGCGATTGCAATAGGTGGTCCCGGTGCTGTATTCTGGATGTGGATGAGTGCCATTGTGGGAATGGCGACAAAATTTTTTACAGGTTCGCTAGCAATTATGTATCGTGGTAAAGATAGTGAAGGGAAAACCCAAGGCGGGCCGATGTACTTTATCATTGAAGGGATGGGGAAAGCGTGGAAACCCTTAGCGGTAATCTTTAGTATAGCAGGTCTTGTAGGCGCCCTACCAGTTTTTAATGTAAACCAACTCACGCAAGCTGTAAACGATATATTGCTCGTTCCTCAGGGTGTTGAGGTAGGTTTTACCTCTAATTTAATAATCGGTCTTGTGCTTGTTGCTATTACAGCAATGGTTATTTTGGGAGGGCTTGATCGTATTTCAAAAACAGCGGCCAAGCTTGTTCCTACAATGGTACTTATCTATTTTATTGCCGTGATGGCTATCCTATTTGTCAATAGAGAGGTGGTACCTCAATATATAGCCCTCATATTTACAGATGCTTTTAATGCCGATTTTTATAAAGGCGACACGCTCCTGGGAGGTCTCACAGGAGGACTCATCTTATTAGGCATCAAACGCGGGGCATTCTCAAATGAGGCAGGCGTGGGTACGGCACCTATGGCTCATGGAGCAGCAAAAACGGCGCAACCCACTAGAGAAGGATTGGTAGCAATGCTAGGTCCCGCTATAGATACAATTGTTGTCTGTACGTTAACAGCTTTGGCTATTTTAGTAACAGATGTATGGCAAACGAGTGACGCAAATGGTGTGAGTCTTACGGCTTCCGCTTTCGCGAAAGCGTTATCCCCCGCAGGGAAATACATCTTACTATTGTGTATTGCCGTTTTTAGTATCTCATCACTTTTTTCTTACAGCTATTACGGTACAAAGTGTTTGAGCTTTCTATTTGGAGCGCATAACAAGAAGTATTATAACATCGCTTATATCGCAAGTATTTTGATAGGTGCGACCACATCACTAAGTATGATGATTAATCTTATCGACGGTTTTTTTGCAATTATGGCTATCCCTACGATGATCGCAACGCTTTATCTCGCACCCAAAGTGATGAAAGAGGCCAAAAGATACTTTAAAGAGCTTTAGTACAAAACACTAGACTTGTATAACCCCAAGATTAAATGGCTTCTCAATAGGAGCATGATCTGCAGCTTCTATCCCCATAGAAATCCATTTACGCGTGTCACGAGGATCTATAATTGCATCTGTCCAAATACGGGAAGCCGCATAATAAGGAGAGACTTGATCATCATAACGAGATTTAATACGTTCAAAAAGTTCTTTTTCTACCTCTGGTGTTATCTCTTTGCCCTGCTTTTTTAGAGAGGCAGTTTCTATCTGTAGTAACACCTTTGCTGCACTATTACCAGACATAACAGCAAGCTCTGCACTAGGCCAAGCCACTATAAGTCTGGGGTCGTACGCCTTACCGCACATCGCATAGTTCCCTGCTCCATAAGAATTGCCTATAATGATGGTAAACTTAGGAACGACCGAGTTTGAAACGGCATTTACCATCTTAGCACCATCTTTTATAATACCACCGTGCTCACTCTTACTACCCACCATAAAACCAGTTACATCTTGTAGAAATACCAATGGAATTTTTTTCTGATTACAGTTTGCTATAAAACGAGTGGCCTTATCTGCGCTATCAGAATAGATCACACCGCCAAACTGCATTTCACCCTTTTTTGTCTTGACAAGCTTACGTTGATTTGCAACGATACCTACTGCCCAGCCATTAATGCGCGCATAACCGGTAAGTATACTTTGCCCATAACCTTCCTTATATTCGTCAAATTCAGAGTTGTCTACTAGACGATCTATAATCTCTCGAATATCATATTGATCTGCTCTAGAAGCTGGTAAAATCCCAAAAAGTTCTTCGGGATCTTTAGCAGGCTTTGCAGGGGCAATACGGTTATAGCCAGCCTTAGTGTAATCACCTATTTTTCCCATCAACTTTTTGATGGTGTCAAGGGCATCTTTGTCATCTTTAGATTTATAATCTGTGACTCCAGAAATCTCACAATGGGTAGTAGCGCCTCCTAGCGTTTCATTATCAATACTTTCGCCTATGGCAGCTTTTACGAGGTAGCTACCTGCAAGAAATATGCTTCCAGTTTTGTCTACAATTAATGCTTCATCACTCATTATTGGTAAATAAGCACCACCAGCAACGCAACTTCCCATAACAGCACTTATTTGGGTAATACCCATACTGCTCATTACCGCATTGTTGCGAAAAATACGTCCAAAATGCTCCTTGTCTGGAAAAATCTCATCTTGCATAGGTAAATAGACCCCAGCGCTATCCACGAGATAAATAATGGGTAATTTATTTTCTATAGCTATTTCTTGGGCACGTAAATTTTTCTTTCCTGTAATAGGGAACCAGGCACCAGCCTTTACTGTGGCATCATTTGCAACAATAATACATTGCTTGCCTGATACATATCCTATTTTAATAACGACACCACCAGAAGGACAACCGCCGTGCTCCTCATACATTCCTTCTCCAGCAAATGCAGCAATTTCAATACACTTATCGGGATTATCTACCAGATAGTTAATGCGCTCCCGCGCTGTCATCTTTCCTTTTGCTTTGTGCTTATCAATACGCTTCTGCCCACCACCTAATTTTACGGTAGCCAGGCGTGTGCGCATATCACTTAGAAGTAATTTATTGTGATCTTCATTCTTATTAAATTTAATATCCATAGGGTATCTGTGTGCTTGAGTGTTTGATGACCCTAAAGATACCCAATGTAAAACAAGCTTGAAATTAGTTTTGCAAAAATTACCAGCTATCAAAATTGCTTTAAATAACCGATATTTGTACTACATCTTACTTTAACAAGAGTAAAAAATGAAATTATGGGTATGAATAAAAATACCGTTCTGGCTTGGGCCACTTTTATAATGATTTTAGTTGGCTTGGGTCTTATAGCTCTGGGCGTTTTTAGATACAATGAGATTGCCGGATGGGGATTTGCCTCTGTGGGAATTGGGTTCTTTGCGATTGCTTGGGTTTTTAATGCCTTGAAGGGGCGTGTATAATGGTAACTAATGCTTGAGGCCTTTAAGCAGCATATCACGCAAAACTTTTCTTTTCTTTATACACATAAAGTGCTTATTGCAGTAAGTGGTGGGCTTGATAGTATGGCGCTTTTGCACTTATGTAAAGAGTCCAAATTCAATATCGGTGTAGCACACTGTAATTTTAAGTTACGAGGGAGAGAGAGTGATGCAGATGCTCTGTTTGTTCAAGACTTTTGCTTAGATCATAAAATTCCATTTTACACAACGTCTTTTGAGACATCCGCTTTCGCGAAAAAAGCCAAACTTTCCACCCAAGTTGCAGCAAGAGATTTACGTTACCAATGGTTTGAAGAGATCTCAGGCGATCAAGGCTACTATTATATCTTGACCGCTCATCATCAAAATGATGATTTTGAAACTTTTCTTATCAACCTAGGTAGAGGTACGGGGATAGATGGTCTAACTGGAATCCCTAGTATTAATGGAAAGATTGTACGGCCATTGCTTCCATTTTCGCGTAAGCGTATTAATGAATATGCTTTAAATACTAATATCATCTGGAGAGAGGATGGTAGCAATGCTACAGATCATTATATACGTAACCACCTGCGTCACCACGCTATACCCGAACTAGAAAAGGCAATACCAACTATTTTTAAGGGGTTTGAAAAAACACAATCATACATAAATCAAACGGCAGAGTTACTATCCGTTTACAAGATGCAGCTTAAACAGGAGTATCTAAAGGCAAGGGGATCATCATATTATATTGATCTCAAAGTATTTTCTGAACACCCAACGCCCGATGCTGTTTTATATGCTTTGCTGTCTGACTTTGGTTTTACTGCTTGGGAAGACATTTATAAATTACCTCTAGGGCAAACTGGAAAGCAAGTTTTTTCAGAAACACATCGCATACTAAAAAATCGTAATGAACTCATAATATCCCCACGCATTGATCACGATGAGCAAGAGTACACCTTAGATTATACAGACGCTATGAGCGCTGGCATATTTGGGGAGTTGCTGCTTGCTAAAACAACAGAATATAAGGTTACTAGTAAAAATGAAATCATTGTAGACCTTGATCGTCTGGACTTTCCCTTACGTATTAGAAAATGGAAAGACGGTGATTATTTCTATCCTTTAGGAATGAAAGGAAAGAAGAAGTTGAGTAAGTATTTAAAAGATGAAAAGGTATCTTTGATTGATAAGGAAAATGTCTGGCTTCTTTGTAACGATAAGGAAATAGTATGGGTGATGGGCTATCGAGCAGACGATCGTTTTAAGGTACGACCAGAGACAAAAAATAGACTAAAACTTGAGTATACACATGTTTAAAAAAGTCATAACGCTACTCTTACTTTTTTGTGCTTCAATTTTTTATGCACAAGGCTTTAGTTTTGGCATTTCTGAAGTTACAACAGATCCTGTTGAATGGACAGGTAGCGTAGAGAAAAAATCTGACACAGAATATATTTTAAACTACGAGGCCACCGTAGAAGAGGGGTGGTATATTTATGCTCAAAAATCGCCTGCTGGTCGCCCATTTAATTTTGAGTTTTTACAAAAGGATGCAGGAATTACTATCGCGGAATTTGCGCAAGAGAGCGAGACCAAGAAATCTTTTGATGAGATTTTTGAGGAAGATGTCGTAAAGTATGTGGGGCAAAATCCTGCACTCTCTATGCCTATTACACTTACAGATAAAAGTATAACCATTGTCAAGTCGGTTATAAACTATCAAGTATGTAAGGAGGTCTGTATCCCTCAAGATTTTTACGTTGCACACAATTTAAAATCGCAGGAGGTAGTTTTCTTCTCAGATTATAATCTTTTTGAAGCCTATGGAGCAACTTCCGAGCAATCTCAAGAAGCGATTACCGCAAAGGGTGAAATTGAAAATGATCCTTCTCGCAAAGGATTGTGGACCGTATTTATATTGTCCTTTCTAGGGGGACTGGCAGCCTTAGTCACCCCGTGTGTATTCCCTATGATACCCATGACGGTAAGCTATTTTACTAAACAGAGTAAATCTAGAGCTACAGGAATACGTAATGCAATTATCTATGGTCTGTCTATCATTGTAATTTACGTAGTTATAGGTCTCGCGGTTACTGCAGTCTTTGGAGCAACAGCCATTGTTGAGGTATCTACAAGTGTAACTTTTAACTTGTTATTCTTTA
>CAWUIT010000029.1:0-16562 GCA_963922345.1 uncultured Dokdonia sp.
GGTCTGCTAGACCTTTGCTAAACGCTACGGCCCTCTCCGACTCCACTTCACACCCACTATTAAGCAAGGTTTTCATATTACAATCGCTCATCGAAGTTTAGAACTTAGTCTTATTATACTATCAAGCCTTCTGTAATTACAATAATGAAACAAAAAAACCACCAGAAGGTGGTTTTTTCTATTGAATTAGAATACTGTTTTAATCATTAAATGAATAAACTCTTACATAATCAACTACCATAGTCTGAGGTAAAGGTGTGTCATCTACTGGAAATCCAACGAAAGTACCACCTACTGCAACGTTAAGGAGAAGAAAGAAGGGATGATCATCAAAAACCCAATCTCCATCTTGAGGAATATCTCCTCGCGAGATCCTTTGGTATCTTATATCATCTAGGTAAAAATCAATATAATCTGGTGTCCACTCTACTGCATAAATATGGAAATCTGCATCAAATCGGTCATCCTCTAAAACATAAGAACTTGTAATGGCTCCACCTCCCGAATATCCAGGACCATGTAAACTACCATTAGTTATAGAAGGTTCCTGCCCCCTAAGTTCTGTTATATCAATTTCTCCTACAAAAGGCCATTGTATTGTGGTAGGATCATCATCAGGGCTAGTCTCAATGTTATTACCTAACATCCAGAATGCTGGCCATATACCGCGACCTCCTGGCATTTGTATCCGCCCTTCAAAACGACCGTATTGCTGTTCTACTTTATTTTTGGTTGTGATACGAGCAGAGGTAAATTGAGAACCTTGAAAATTTTCTCTTTTGGCTGTAATGACCATATTGCCATTACCGTCTAGAGATACATTCTCTGGTCGATCAGTATAGTATTGTAACTCTTGGTTTCCCCAACCGTTAGAACCCGTACCTATATCAAAATTCCAAAATTCTGTATTAATAGATTCTCCTGCAGCACCTTCAAAATTATCTTCAAAAACCAGCGTCAAATTAGAAGTTGGGGTTGCCACAGGATCTCCTTCATCATCAACACACGCTATTTGAAGAAGGATCGCTAGCGCTCCAAAAAGGTATTTACTTTTTAAAATTATCTTTTTCATTTTCTTTTTTTTTTAATTTATTGTAAGTGATACATTATCAATTACCACCACTCCTGTTTCTGCACCCATATCAAAAAGCACTCGGCTGTTTGCACTTCCAAAATCTGAGGCAGTAAGTGTAAGTGAATAAGTTTGAGTAGCTGTCGTAAGGTTTACTGTCTCTGTAGTTGCTGTAAATGGTGCTTCAAAGAGACCAATTCCAACAACCATTGTGCGATCACCATCTGATGAAGCATCAAAGGTCATCGTATAAGTTTCACCTTGTACAATCTCGAGTCCCTGACTTAAATTTACATCAAAAGCATTTCCTGCTGTAGCGATATTTGCAAAATTGAAGCTATTACCGCCTTCTGTCTGAACATTAAAAGCGTTTCCTTCCCATATCACCATTCCTTGTTCGAAATCACCATTTTGTACGAGCTCATCACCGCCGCCACCGCCGCCATTATCATCTGTTGTAAGAACTACATTGTCTATCACAACAACCCCTGTATCTGCACCCATATCAAAGAGCACACGTCCATTACTAGATCCTACACCTGTAGCAGTTAGGGTAAGCGTATAAGTTTGAGTAGTAGTGGTCAAGTTTACTGTTTCTGTAATAGAAGTAAACGGCGCCTCATTGAGTCCAATACCCACAACCATTGTACGATCACCATCTGATGATGCGTCAAAGGTCATCGTATACGTTTGACCTTCTACTAATGCTACAGACTGGCTCAAATTAACATCAAATGCATTACCTGCGGTTGCAACATTTGCAAAATTGAAACTGTTACCACCTTCTGTTTGTACATTAAAGGCATTCCCGAACCAAGAGACCATCCCTTGTTCAAAATCACCATTTTCTAGAAGGTTATCACCCATACCTCCTCCTCCAGTTCCATCATTTACTGGATCAGATCCTATAATATAAAAATCATCTGCATAATAAGTAGATCCATCTCCTTGAAGTTCTGGAATAAACTCAAAAAAGATTACGATACGATCATAAGATATATTGGCATCTAACTGGCCTGAGAAATTATAGATCAATTCCTCCCATTCATTTTCTACGGTGGTATTCACGTCAATGACCACTTGTGAATCTCCTCCTATAGCTTGATTTTCTAAAGCGACACGTACCGGAATATTTGCCTTAGGCGAGAGTGTTTTTATACTCAATATTTGAGAAGTAGAAAAGTCAATGGGAGCTTCAAGATTTAATAAGGTTCCTGCAAAAAATTGTGCGCCATTCGTCTTTGTAGATTGAAGCACTGTACTAGTGCTGTTTATACCCGACGGATTAGGATTTGCCACAATTGATGATGCTGCTCCTTCAAAACCTTCAATATCATACGCAATTGTAGTAGATTCAAAACCTATAGGCATACTAAATTGAGTTGCATTTGAGTCATCTACATTTGGTGAAGGTGGTAAGGGCTCCATACCAACAGTAATCGATCCATCTGCCGTTGTCTCTCCAAGAGAAGCCGTAATTACAGAAAAACCATCAGTTCCTTGTACAGATACTACACCAAACTCGTTTACGGATGCCACACTCTCATTTGAAGATGTGTAGTCAAAGTAAGCTGGCGCTGCATTAACACGTTGTAATAATCCATCAGGTAAATTATATGTTGCAAAAGCACCACCTATTGTAAAGTTAGACCCCGCATTTGCTGGAGCGACTTGATCCTGTCCTTCTACAATAGCAGCTCCCTCTTCTATAATAGTGTTGAGATTTGCAAAGCGTACCTCATCAATGTATAATTGATAAGCATCCCCATTATCTGCAGCTTCTGCAAGCCAAAGCATTCCTCGTTCTTGTGTAAGTTTTGCAGCATTAGGGATTGGGATAAAGTACTGTTGCCAGGCAGTACCTACTTGAAGATTATTTACTTGCGCTCTATAAACTTCCCCTTGAAAAGTAAGACCAAAGCCTATTTCATTTATGGTCTCTCCACGTGACGCACGTGCATAAAAAGTAAGCACATTGTATCCAGTTAGATTTCTACCTACTGCAGTTGTAAAAACACCCCCTGCAAATCCTCCCTGCGGGTCATCAGTATTGGGTATATCAAAGCGCATAGATGCATTTCCCTGAAAGGCCACATCTGTATCCACATCAAACGCGGTTACTTTGGATGTACCGAAGGCATCATATTGCAGACCCGCACTAAAGGTGTCTATAAACACTTCTGCTGTGTTTGGAAATGAAGCGAGTTCTAAATCACTATCATCAGGTTGACATCCTACTAGTAATAGAATTGATAACGCTTTCGCGAAAGCGTAACTCCAAGAATGTAATTTTATATTTTTCATAGTGTCTTATTTACCAATATTAATATGTAGATATGTTCTAATCTCCCACTCACTGCCGTTAGGAAATCCTAAATCTATAGGACTTTGAAATTCATATCTAGGAGAAAAGTTGTCTAGCGACCTCCACGTGTAACGTAATCCAAAACGCGTATTAGGGAGTATAAACCAATCTTGTTTTCCAAAGGTAGTAGACAAATCAAACATTAATTGCAATGGAAATGTTAAGTTAAAATCTCTATGGAAATCATAAGGTCCCCAATCGTCTATCTTTACTTCAGAAATTAATTTGAGCTTATTATAAATTACACGAGCATCAGCTCCATATCTATAAATAACACGGTCGTCACTCCCACGTGCCTGTGCATTTCCGCCGTAAAAATTACCTATCACGCCAAAAGACGGTGATATTTTTGAAACAACTCTACCGTAAATTTCCCACAGATCTTGTGCTGGAGGAGCAGCGTCAAAGGCAACTGGCTCTCTACTATCACCAAAGAATCCAATCGCTGCATCTTGAGTAGTAGGCTGCGCACGATATACAAAACCGAGATTTGCAGCAAACGAGGCATCTTCTGCCCTATCATTATCCCATTGATAAAACCAAGATCCAGGTGTAGGATCGTACGTAAGGAGTATTTCTCCTGCTGTTGTTTTTCGATTTGCTCTTACTACAAAGGGATCTGCAAGAATGTTTCTCGCTCGGGCAGGTGCGGGTGATCCTAAAGGTATAGGGGCAACAATAGGCTCTTGCCATAGAAAGTTAGGTGCAATTTGTAAATTACCAATGTTGTAAGTAAATCCAGTTAAGAAGTTGTATTGATTACCACTACCGCTGTCTTTAAGTCTCCATCCTGTGAAGGTTTGTGTATAATCTGCACCACCAAAGGCAACTAGACCTTGTGCTGCGGCTTGTGCATACCAATTAATAGTACCGCTTGTATATTTAACTTTTACCTTACCTCCCCAATTATCTTGAGCATCAACTGTATTTACAAACACATTGGTCTCTCCTCGATCATTGGTTTGTACTACTTGATATTCTCTATCATTAAGGGGTTGTCCTCCCCAGATGGCTCCTGCCTCTACGTCAAACTTACCAAATTTGCGTTGTGCATAAATCGTCGCTCTACGTGTACGAGGTTGCGGTATTGCTATGGATGATATTCCTGCACCGCGATCTGCAATATCTTCGTGAAAGACCCCTGCCACTGTATAATCTCCTATTTGGGTTTGATACTTTGCTAAGACTGCTGGGTTTGCTCCCCACCATAATTCTGGTCCAAATGCAACCTTAAGCCCATCAAGCTCTCTATTACCTTCAAACTCAAAACCAAATGGAGCGACCCCATTATAAATATCGATGTTCGGCCCATAATTTGCCTCGGGATAGAGGCCAAAAAAGTCACCTTCATAACCCCAATGGTAATGACCAGTTCTATAAAATGCTTTTGTATTTACATATTTAGACTGCCAGCTTAGTTCTGCCTGATAAATCTGTACGCGATTATTATCAAATAAAGTCTGGTCTCCTTGATTAGAGTTTACAGCCACAGGTCTTCCTCGATTCTCATAAAATATCTCATTAATCGGGTTGCTTGCCACATTCCCTAAGATATTTGTGATCACATTTGCACGTAATCCAGGGGCAGGGTTTGCCTCTACACCTATGAAATAGGATTCCATATTATCAAAGCCTAATTCATCAGGAAATACATTAGCGTTAGGGTCAGCGTCCTCTGGGGTTGTTATTCTTTCTCCGCCCGTATTGAACGTTGTAAATTCTGCTCTCAGTGAACTAATCCCAATTTTTGCTCCGCCGGTTGAGGCTCCTAATGCGGCTTTATCTCCTCTTGCTCTTAAAACTGCATCTATTATCTGAATATTGTTAAAATAATCTGTAACACCATTTACTGAAGCATCGGCTGCATAGGGATTGTATTGGTGCGCTTCTTTTAATGCATAGTATGCAGCGCGAGGATATAGCGTATATAAGCCGAGCTCATTTGTAGGTCCCTTTGCACAGATTCCAAACCACTCCTCATTCATATTATTTTCTCCCTCGATAAAGTCTCTTTGATAGCCTCCATTAGGCCAAGTAGCATCATTGTCGTGTATATCAAGATTAGTTGTTTGCCCTATTTTCCACCAGCCATCACTGAATTGAAAAGTAAAACCTCCTATCGAGTTTCCTACATTACCAACGCCCGCGGCATTTGCGTAAATTTCTTTCCAATTTTCAACTAAATAGTAAGCTTGCGACTCTTGATCTTCTTGGTTAAGTCGTGTATTGAAGGCATCTGCACCAAATTCTGTAAACATAAAGGGCTTGCCATAAATATCTTTTACTTTTTGAAATGCATCTCCAAAAGAGGCTCCACGATACATATTAGTTCCATAAATATCAATATCTGGACACTCCTCTGCAATGATTTCTAGAAAGAGCGTATCCCCGTTACAAATGGCCACTGGATGATTTGCATTTACCGCTTTCATAGCTACTGCAGCTTCATTAAAGAGCTTATACATCGCTCTCGCACGCTTGGTAGATTTACGATCTTCTAATGGTATCTCTTCTGTTTCAGCCCCGTCCCAAAAGAGACCATAATTATTTTCATTACCTAGTAAAAACATTAAAAGACCTGGTGTGTCTTTAAACTCGCTTACTAATGCCTTTGTCTCTTTAAGTAATAATGCTCTTACTCTAGGATCTGCATAGTCAGTATTGGGTAGCCAAGCGCCGTCTATGGTAAGTCCATAGCGTCCAAAGGAATGGTTAAGCATCGTGTAAATGCCGTGCTTTTCGTAAATATATTTTACCCATTTTGGCTTTACCCCGGTGTACAATCGCACCGTGTTGACTCCCATATTTTTTAAAAGCTTCATTTCTGCATCCAGCGCTGTTGCAATAACCGTATCTGGTTGATTCCAAAATTGATAAGCGGTTGTTGCAATGGTTGTCCCTATCGGGACGTAATCCCAATTCATTCCATTAATCATAAACCGTTCTCCATCTACTAGGAGTAATGAACCTTCGGCAGTGCTAGAGACAGATACTTTTTCGCCTTGAGCGTATGAAAGTAAGGTGGATAATAAAAGACAAAAGGAAAGTAGAAACTTCTTCATACGTTGATTGATTTTTCTTTAAAAGGAAAGCTTATTATAATTATAGTTTGTGATAAGTTACTTAATAGAGAGTGCCCAAAACTATTATTATTTCAAAATGAACAAATATAGCTGAACCTACAATTAGCTTTTTTTTGATAAAAATACTAGTTTCCAACTCAATATCTCTCATCCAAATAACACGATTTTTTAAGTAAAATAAAAAATACAATGATTTTTTAATATACTGAGTGCCATCGCAAAGCATTAAGATTACAAAAATGGAATTTAAGAAAATTTGTAAGTAAAAATTAAATATAAAGGACTATTTTTATGAATTAATCATTTTTAATTCAATCATTATTAGAATAATGAAAAACAGAAAACTATGAAAAAAACTACTTTATTAATGCTCCTGGCCTTTATAGGAGTATTTTTTGCGCAAGCGCAAGACAATTTACTAACTAATGGAGACTTTGAACAAGGTCAGACAGTGTGGGAAGGAAATGCTTTTAATGTCCAGACTGATGGAGGAAACAGCTTTAACTTTGCAGACGTTGCTACTGCTGGAAATGCGTTTGATGTAAATTTAAGTCAGCGAGGACTAGATATTACAGAAGGTGAAAGTTTCACACTTACTTTTGATGCATCTACAGATGCTACTACAGGAAGTAGAACTATGATTGCAGGTATTGGTCTTTTTGTAGATCCATTTACTGCACAAATTGAAGAAGTAACACTTACTTCTACAACACAAACATTTACTTTGAATCTAACTGCAAACTTTAGCTCTACAGATGGTCGTGTATTATTTGATATGGGTGCTGAAACTGGAGTTGTGGTTATCGATAATGTTGTATTAACAGCAGATGGTGGTCAATCTACCTTTGATGGAGGACTATTAAGTAATGGAGATTTTGAAGAAGGTCAAACTGTATGGGAAGGTAATGGCTTTAATGTACAGATGGACGGCGGAAATAGTTTCAACTTTGTAGATGTTGCCACTGCTGGAAACGCTTTTGACGTAAATTTAAGTCAGCGCGGTCTTAACATTGTGGAGGGTGAAACGTATATCCTTTCATTTGAAGCTTCTACAGATGCAACTACAGGGAGTAGAACTATGCTTGCTGGAATTGGATTATTTGTAGAACCATTTACGGCTCAAATTGAGGAAGTAACTGTTACATCAGAAACGCAAACTTTTACGTATTCCCTTGTTGCAAATTTCAGTTCTACAGACGGTCGTGTACTTTTTGATATGGGTGCAGATACGGGAATTATTGTTATAGACAATGTATCACTCTTTTTAGACGACGGTTCTACCTTTGATGATGGTTTATTAACCAATGGAGACTTTGAACAAGGTCAGGTTGTATGGGAAGGAAATGCCTTTAACGTTCAAATGGACGGTGGTAACAGTTTCAATTTTGCAGATGTAGCAACAGCTGGAAACCCTTTTGACGTAAATTTAAGTCAGCGTGGTCTTAATATTACAGAAGGTGACTCTTATATATTATCTTTTGATGCCTCTACAGACGCAACAACAGGAACTAGAACTATGATTGCAGGTATCGGTCTCTTTGTAGATCCATTTACGGCTCAGGTAGAAGAAGTTACTTTGACCTCGACAACACAAACATTTACATTAAACCTTACGGCTAACTTTAGTTCGGCAGATGGTCGTGTATTATTTGACATGGGTGCAGAGACTGGTGTGGTTGTAATAGATAATGTATCTCTTTTCTTTGATGAGAATGGAGGCGGTGGCGGAAACGATGCTGAACCTATGGTAGCAGCTCCTACACCACCTAACAGAGATGCAAATGAGGTGTTCTCAATATATAGTAATGCATACACTAATCAACCAGACGTTGTTTTTGGAGCATTTGATGTAGGGACACAAGCAATTACTGAGCAAGATATCGAGGGAGATACATTTTTAAAGATAGATTTTACACAGCCAGATCCTCAGTTCTTACTAGTAGATTGGGGTACTACTGTAGATGTATCTGATCTTACATTCTTCCATATGGATTACTGGATTGACACAAGTCTTACTACAGGTTTAATTGCAAATCCTAAGTTTTCTAATCACGTAGGTGATAATGGTGAGACTTCTGGTTTTGGATTAACTAATCCGGTAAATACTTTTGGTGAGTGGGTATCAATAGATATTCCTATTGCAGACTTCGATTTTGAAGATCCTACACAACAGAGAGATGCATTGAGACAATTTGTACTTACAGTAGTGGGTGCAGAAAATGGTGTAAGAACACTCTTCTTAGACAACCTATATTTGCATAATAACACTGTTTTAAGTGCGGAGAGTTTTGATGTAAACAGCCTTGCAATTTTTCCAAATCCATCAAGTAATTTCTGGAATATTGAAACAAACAATGCTACTATCTCAAACGTGATGGTTGTAGATCTAGCAGGACGTGTGGTTCAAAATGAGACTTACGATTCTGAGACTGTAAGAATAGATGCTACGTCATTAAAAAGTGGAATCTACATTGCAAAAGTGACTACCACAAATGGAACAAAAAGCGTTAAGTTAATTAAACGATAATAACTCCATTCATACTTTTTTAAAAGCTTTCCTGATATTATATCAGGGAAGCTTTTTTTATTAAATTAAAGACCGCTTTCGCGAAAGCGTATACAGATTTTCTAACTCGTCAGATTACTAGGCACAAAATAAAATCCTGGTTGCGTATATGATTTACCAAATAAACATATTGTCCCGAATTGTTATACTATTCTTTTTGAATACTATACTCTTGAGCTGCAAGGATAAAGATGTAAAAGAATCCATCTCTGAAGAAGATAAAATTACGCTTATTGTTACAGCCACTGCATATAACTCGGTCGCTAGTCAAACAACTTCCAGAAATCCTTCGCTTGCCGCTTGGGGTGATATTTTAAAACCAGGAGAAAAAGCAATTGCTGTATCAAGAGATTTGATTGCACTGGGACTAGACTATAATGAAGAGGTTACTATTGAAGGACTTGAAGGAACATTTGTAGTTAAAGACAAAATGAACAAACGCTGGAAAATGAAAATTGATATCTATATGGGTCTAGATATAGAGGCAGCACGTGCTTGGGGTAAAAGGCAAGTAAAGATCACTTACAACAAACAACAAGATCCCGATGATAAATTTGCTAAGGAAAAACGCTAGCAATTTCACCACACTCTTCTAGTTTTTACCGCTTTCGCGAAAGCGCTATTATTCTCATAATGTTGTAATTACAAATTTTGTCATAATCTTAAGTAAATATTAATACTCTCTTAATAGCCATCAGTCAGGCTTATAAATATCTTTAGGTCAAACACTAAAGTTATGAAAGCAAAAGTCGCCATTGTAGAAGAAGCAGGAGCCGCATTTAAAATGAAAGAGGTAACCATCTCAGATCCTGGAGCTCACGAAATATTAATCAAAATAGTAGCCACAGGCTTATGTCATACTGACGTTGCTGTAAAAGATGGGGATCTACCTACTAATTACCCAGTAGTATTAGGTCACGAAGGTGCTGGCGTTGTTGAAAAAGTAGGATTACACGTAACTGATATAGAAAAAGGCGACCACGTAGTACTCTCTTATGGATCTTGTGGAAACTGTAGACCTTGCCAAGAGGGAGATCCTGCGTATTGTGAAGATTTTAATCCTCTTAATTTTATGAATGAACGTCAAGGTGGAGACGACCCCATTTTTGACACTGATGGCGAAGGTCTTAATGGTGCCTTTTTCCAACAATCCTCTTTTGGAACATTTGCACTAGCGCACCATCGCAATGTAGTTAAAATTACAAAAGAGGTAGACCTCAAACTTATGGGTCCTCTAGGCTGTGGTATCCAGACAGGGGCAGGAACAGTAATGAATACACTTAATCCAAATCCTGGAAGCTCTATAGCTGTCTTTGGCGTTGGATCTGTAGGACTCTCTGCAATAATGGCAGCAAAAAATGCTGGATGTGCAAAGATTATCGCAGTTGATATTAACCCTGACCGTTTAAAACTAGCCAAAGAACTAGGCGCCACGCATACCGTTAATAGTAAAAAAGAAGATGAGCCTGTAGAGGCTATTAAAAATATAACGCTCCACGGAGTAGACTACGCTGTAGAGGCATCTGGTGTTAAGGAAGTAGCAGAGATGGCATTTAATGCGCTTGCACAAAGAGGTACGCTAGCGGCAGTAGGTGCTCCTCCAGGAGGTACAGATTATGCTTTTGACGCAAATGATTTAATCTTATCTGGACGTAAAGTAGTAGGAGTGGTAGAGGGCGATGCTATCGTAAAAGTATATATACCAAGACTTATTGATCTTTACGAGCAAGGGCGTTTTCCATTTGACAAATTAGTAAGCTATTACAAATTTGATGAGATTAATAAAGCTCTTGAAGATATGCACGATGGGAAAGTGATTAAACCCATATTGACAATGGAATAGTCTTAATTCTAGAAAATATCTGAAAAGTCGCTCTATGAGCGACTTTTTCTTTTTACATAATTAATTCTTTAATTTTATCTGCGTAGGTCCTGCTTACCTTCACCTTCTGCATATTTTTGAGGACTAGCATATAGCTTTTACCATATTTTGAAACTTCTTTTATGGCAGGTATACTAACAATGGTACTTCTATGAATACGTAAAAATTGTTTGGGATTAAGCCTTTCTTCGAGAACGCTAATACCTCGATTGCTAATGTAGGTTTCTGCTTTATCAAAAATTTTTGAGTAATCACCATAAGCTTCTATAAAGTAAATATCTTTTGTAGCGAGCGTCACATATTTAGTTCCTTTTTCGACAATGATACGTTCTGGATAATCTGCTTTAGACATCATATGCTGTTCTGCAAGTGGTGCTATTTGCTGCGCTGTTGTATCCTTTACTTTTGCTATTGCTTTATCAAAACGTTCTCTGGTGTATGGCTTAAGTAAATAATCTACTGCGTGTACTTCAAAGGCTTGTAAGGCATATTTATCATATGCCGTGCTAAAAATTATAGTTGGCAATTCTTCGAGGTGTTCTAATACATCAAATCCTGATAAACCAGGCATTTGTATATCCATAAACACTAGATCTGGTTTAAATTCATTGATAATTTTTATAGCATCGACACCATTGTTTGCTTCTCCCATTAGGATAAGATCTTGATGGTTATCCAAATATTCTTTAATTAAAGCTCGACCAGATTTCTCATCATCAATGATAATCACTTTTTTCATAACTCAAATTGTACTTTAAGGCCGCTTGGTACATTATCTGAAACCATTAAGGTAGACTGATACATCTTTTGTAAACGCTTTTGAGTATTGCTTAATCCAACACCTAAGTTAAAAATAGCTTCTTTGTCTTCTACCCCTACTCCAGTATCGTTGATCTCAAAAACGAGTTTACCGTTCTTTTCTCTGATAATGATGTCTATTTCTCCTCCCTTGACAAGAGGTGATATACCGTGTTTTACTGAATTTTCTACTAAGGGCTGAAGGATCATAGGTGGAATTTTTCGCGAAAGCAAATGTGGCGCAACTTCAATAGTAATGCGTAATCGATCTTCAAAACGTTTTTGCTCTAGTTTTAAATATTTGTTCACAAATTCTAGCTCTTCTTCTAAAGTCACAAGGTCTTCCCTACTCGCTTTGAGTTGATATCTAAATAAGTCTGATAGCTCTGCAATCATCTCTCGTGTCTCTTCCATCTCCTTAGGTACGCTTGCATTTATTGTATTAAATACGTTGTATAAAAAATGTGGATTAAGTTGTGCTTTTATTGCACTTAACTCACTTTTAAGCGCAGTATTTTTCAACTCAACTTCGTATTGCAACTTGCGTTGATTTATAACATAGTGTTCGTAGGCGTGAATAAGTGCAAATTGTATCAAATAAATAAGGGTAGGAATATAAATATCCCAGACTTGAAATGCGCCACTTAAATGACCCATATCCAGAATATCACTAATTACATAATAAACTTTCCAAGAGAAAATGACAAAAAAAGGCAATCCTATTATGTGCAAGAGAAGTCGTTTTCCAAGACTCCAATGTTGAAATACTCTAAAAATAAAAATCCAGATAATCCCAGTCCCTAGCAACATAATTCCATATTGCAACCCTGAATCGTCAAACCAACTCGAAGGAGCAAAAAGTACGTCATCCTCTCGCGTAAATCCTAATCTATTGACGTAAAGGGTGACGTGATAAATGAGGGACAATATTAGATATGTACCTAATAATGCCCCCACCTCATAAAGTTTAATACCGAAGAACTCTTTTTTCATTTATTTGTATTTGTCAAAAACGTACCAGATTTCTTTATTCCTTGGATTATAGCTCAATTTAATAATACCTGTATTAGTATAAATAAGGTATTTCCCTTTTATTTTCAAATCCTTACCATTTTGATAAGCCTTAGCTTCTCCATCCCGATAGTAAAACACGACATCATTATTAAATTCTAAGCTGGTATCATACCCTGTTTCTTTATCGTAGCTAAAAAAACGCTCTCTATAAATATATACACCGTTACTCGCTCCCCTACGGTTTTCATACACTTCCTCCTCATTGATTTTCCCATACGTTTCGTTTTTCTTGCTCTTACCAGAGGTCTCTCTTTTCTTTGCTCTTACATACGTATTGCGCTTTTTAAAACGCCCAAAATCATAAGGCTTACTGGCGTCATAATCATAGTCTGACACCACCATAAGTAATTTACCACTCGACAGTTCATAGGTGTCTGGCTCATCATTCCACGCTGTAAATACCCATAGTGTTACCGGTTCCTTAATGACGTATTCCTTAATTTCTTGCAATTGCTTGGGTGACAAAATTGTATCACCATTAGCATTTTCTACCACAAATCCAGTACCTGGTGGATAACTTATCTCCTGATACCCATCAAGTTTGATCTTAAGATATGTATGACTAATTGATGTTGCGGCGCTTAGAGCTGTAAGGCTACAAAGCACACTTAGTATAAGTGCTATTAGTGTTTTCATAACTTTAAAAATTTAATTTGATTAAATGTAGAATACTTTATCTCCTATTCCTAAATACATTCGACGAGCCGCCTTATAAGACGTTCAATAGCCTTAGAGCATCTCATCAGCTTATAGGGCTAGTGATCAGAATTAGGTTTCAGCCGCAATCACTAATAGACAACTTTATCAAAATTATTCAACAATTTAGCTTTGGTAGTAAGGACGTTAAGGATGCTGTAAAACGAGACTGTAGCTTAGAAGAAGAAAAAGAACGGATAGATTAACTAGTAATTGAGATCAAGGCTATTTGATAAATAACTAGTTTTGTATATCAAAATAAGTTTTTATGATCGCTGCGGTATCCTTGTTTCTCATTGTAACATTCTCAGTGTTAATTACAAAAATTTGCACCATCGCTTTGGTGCATACAGGTCTCTCAGAAGAGAGTGCAAAGTTTCAATCCCGATCAGCTTATACAGGTGCAGGCCTTAGCACTGCAGAGACCGAAAATATTATGAATCATCCTGTGCGTCGCAAGATAATCTACAATCTTATGCTCATCGGTAATGCGGGAATTGTTACTGCAATGTCTTCGCTCATTTTAACCTTTGTATTGCCAGAATCTAATGCCTCTCGATTGTACGGCTTTTTAATAATTGTAGTAGGAATGCTATTATTATGGCTAGCTATTAGAAGTACGTGGGTGGATCGCGGGTTGTCAAAAATCATTAATAGAATGCTTAAAAAATACACAGATCTTGAAGTGCAAGATTATGCTGCCGTATTACATCTCAAGGATGAATTTAAAATAGTCGAAGCCACAGTAGATAGTGATGGATGGATGTGCAATCGCACCTTGCAAGAACTGGATTTACGAGAGGAAGGAATCACAGTGTTAGGCGTTGATCGTAAAGGTTCTGGTTACTTTGGATCTCCTTCTGGAACTTTTAAAATGCTCCCTAACGATAAGGTCACACTCTATGGTCGCGCAGATGGAATAAAAAGTATTTACAATAGAAAGAAAGATTATTACGCTCAAATTGAACATAAACTTTTTACCAAAAAAGAAGAGGAGCGCATAGCTACAGATCAAAAGAAAATTGACACTACCCAAGAGTAATCTAACTCAATTTTCTTGAAACCTTGGTACTATCCAGAGATAGCCCATCGCCATTAGAAACAATATAAAAAACCAAAGCTGGTCGATAGTCTTATTTACTAGATGAGATTGTTCTGATACGTCTGATTGGGATTTTTTAAAATGGTGTCTATTCAATTTTGTAACATCAAATGCCCGGCGTTGCTTCCAGTCTCCTTTTGTATAAACATAAAAAGGCATCTGTTTAATGGAGTCTTCTTTGATATTTATATAATGCCAACCACTTTCCTTCGGGTACATTACACCCTCCCATTGATCTCTTAATAGTAAGTCTTGTTTAAGCGGGATATGAGATTGAGAATCACTACTCACCAATGGCTTATTAAGAGAAGTTCTCAATTTAAAGTGAAACGGCTCATCAGGATAAACCATTTGAGTACTAGGCTCCCATTCTGAAGTGGTTAATCTCACTTTTGACACCGAACTCAGAATTTTAGACCATAAATACTCATATACTGCTTCATTTCCATTGAGGATTAAAGGATATGTATCGATAGTAGTTGCTGTAGCAATTTTTCCAACCCCACGTTGCCTGTAAGCGCTTATAATTAATTCATCTACAGACACAATGGTCTCAGTAAATCCATCTTCTTCAAATGAATAGGGATACAATGGGACCTTTACAGCATCCCAAGGTGGAATTCTTACTGACTGTATATTTTTTCGCTTTAAGCGAAAACCAAATTTATTCCCCTCCCTAAAAGCCTGAATATCTGGTTGTACAAATACTCCCAGACCTTTATCTCTTACTTGAAAATCAAGCGCCTTGAGCGATTTGTTTGACAAATTATTGTACGCATTTACATCAATGATAACAAGATCAAAATCAGCAAGATTTTCTTTTGTAAAGCCATAGATTGATCGTTGACTACTGTTGTAGCTTTCAAACTTATAGGTACCCCTAGTTAACTGACTTCGTACTAAAACGGTGTGACCCGCTTCTGCCAAGAAATTTTTCAAATATTTAGTTTCAAAGGTGGGGAAGGTATTTGCAATTAATATATTCAGTTTCTGTTTAGGCTTTACTACCACAGGTACTGGATTGTTTGATAATCTTTGCCCTACGCTGTCTACTTCTTCAATGGTGTAAACAAACTCCCCTGCTGCTAAAGTCTTAGATCGCAGTAGAAACCTCATATCTTGAGTATCAGAAATCTGAGTAGAATCTAGCACATTACCGCCAGGATCCTTGAGAAGAAGTTTTACCTGTTCTGAGACCTCATCATAGCGCCCGCGTATCTCAAGAGAATCCCCTTCTATAAGCTCTTTTGAATATTTGAGCTGTGTGATACCCTTTAGTTTTTTATTAGCAAGGTATTGCGTGTTTGTCTTTTCAAGTTGCCAGAAATCATGGACTTCTACACCGGTACCAATAATAAATGCAGTCCCTATTGAGTCTAATTGCTTATTTGAAAATCCATTATGATCATAGGTTATCTCGGTAAGTCCTTTGTAGACTTGTTTTAAACTATCGAGCTGTTCATTTCTGTAGTCATCAGTAATTATAACTGCCACGCTTTTTGCCTCACTTGTAAGCGTTGTAGGTTGCAAAGCGATCATCGCGAGAGATATAAGTGCTACAAGTCCTACTATAGCTCTTAGTACAAGATTACCCCCTTTTGCCTGTGAAGCATCTTTCCATACAAATAACACCCATAGAATAAGTATCCCAAGTAGGCTAGGTATGAGTAAATCTTCTCTAACGAATGATAGATCTCTAATCACGCGTCTGCATTTTTTTGTAAAATATAGCTTCTAGCTTACCGCTATACCTCTCCCCTGTTAAAGGCTGCGTGCTTTCTGAGGGCAGTGCCGTCAACAAGCCTTTGAGGGTAGATATTAATACATCTTCAGGCTGTACTCTGTCCTCTGTTAACCATTTGAGTTGCTGTAATGTCTTTAAGTGTTTTGAGGGTTCTTTTATTGCAATACGCGCAAGCTCCTC
>CAWUIT010000030.1:0-16505 GCA_963922345.1 uncultured Dokdonia sp.
TAGGAATAGCTTTTCTGAGCTACATCCTCTACAATATTGACTATACAGAGGAATTATATGCAGAGCCAGAGCAAGCCGATTCAGAAGTACTCATTGACTGTGTTATATATCCTCATCGTCAAAAATTATCTCCTATAGAACAAGAGGGTGAAGTATTATTCAAAACCAATTGTGCAGCCTGCCATAAGCTCTATAGACCGATGACAGGACCAGCTCTTTATGGTATAAGTAATATCGTCGAAAATGACACGGTATTCAATGGATATGTGATTGGGAAAATAAGACCCTATTTTGAGACAAAAACAGATAAAATCTGTTTAAAATTCCCTAATCTATCAATTGCTCAAACTACTGCTATCCTACGATACACAGACGTAGAGTAAAATTGACGTCTTTAAAAAATATAAGAATTATTGATAAATTCTCGAGCTTCATCTAGGTGCTCAAATATGGCATCTGCTCTTTGTAATCTTACGTGTTGCTTTTTATCATGCTGGACAACAATACACGTCAATCCAGCGTCTTTTGCAGCAGTGAGTCCGCTTAGTGTATCTTCGATCACAATACAATTATCTGGTTTGAGATTGAGCCTCTTTAAACATTGGATGTATGATTCTGGATGTGGTTTTGTTTGTGCAACGTCAGAAGCTGTAACGGTTGTTTTGAAATAGGGCGCTAGATTTGTTTTCTCAAAGACAATCTCAACCATTTTTCGGTCGCTGCCTGTAACTAATGCCATAGTTATGTTTTTCTCTTTCAAATAATTTAGCGTTGCTAGTGCCCCAGGCATAAATTCTGTTTTTGAAGTACGTAAATTTTTATATGACAGTTGTTGTTTCTCTTTAAGTAATTCCTGAAGCGATATGTCCAGATTATGTTCTTTAATAATATCTTCTAGGGAATAAATAGAGGGCTTCCCTGCCATCCTTTCTGCATAAACATCCCAAGGATAATAGATTCCGTAGGGTTTTAGCAGGTCTGTAAGAGCATTAAAGTGTAAGGTTTCAGAATTTATTAGCGTACCATCAAAATCAAAAAGTATAGCTTCTAATTTTTTCATAGATCATTTTTTTTGAGCATTGTGAACCTACATAATTATAATGTGTGACTACAGATATGTGCGTTAATTTATTGTTACTATGCTTTGATAAATTGGTTTATATACGCTTTCGCGAAAGCGTAAACCTCAAAACATTTTATAGTGAAACTCTTAAGTCTAGATAATCTTAAACTATGATAAAGCATAATGACCATCTTTTGTTTTTCCTTACATTTACGAAAACAGCTAACTGATTATGGGCCAACTTTTATTTTGGGCAACGATTTCGATTTTTTTCTCTTTTCTCTGTTCTATTCTTGAGGCAGTATTGCTCAGTGTAACTCCTACATTTATAAACGTCAAAAAACAAGAGGGAAAAAGCTATGCAACAAGCTTAGAAACCCTAAAAAAAGATGTAGACAAACCTCTTATTGCCATACTTACGCTTAATACGATTGCACACACCGTTGGGGCAATGATGGTAGGCATCGCAGCCGAAGATTTACCTTATAAATGGGAAGTTCTTGGTGTCAATACCGTGGGTATTATCTCTGCAATTATGACCTTTTTAATTCTAGTGGTTTCAGAAATTATTCCTAAAACGATTGGGGCAACCTACTGGAAAGGGCTTTCTAATTTTACAACAAAAGCGCTTAAAGTTCTTATGTTTCCTCTCAAATGGACAGGCATATTATGGCTCTTACAACGTACTACAAAACTTGTAGGAGGCAAGGGTCACCATGAAAGCATTTTAAGTAGAGAAGATTTTACAGCGATGGCACAAATTGCCGAAGATGAAGGTGTTTTTGAAGAAAATGAATCGAAAATTCTCAATAATCTCTTGACCTTTAAGGAAGTTCTTACTAAAGATATTATGACCCCTAGAACGGTCATTAAGATGGCAGATGCTACCACAACCGTGGCAGATTTCTTTGCAGAAAATCAATCGCTACGTTTCTCTCGCATACCTATATTTGAAGGCACTAGAGATCATATAACGGGTATTGTTTTAAAAAGTGAAGTCTATCGTGAGATGGCTCTTGATAATCACAATACTACTCTTAAAGAAATTGAACGCCCTATTCTTATCACAAAACGCAACCTACCCATCCCAGACTTATTTGAGCAACTTATCTCTACAAAAAATCACATATCACTCGTTGTTGATGAGTATGGAACTGTAAGTGGTCTGGTTACTATGGAAGATGTTATAGAAACACTTCTGGGTCTTGAGATTATGGACGAGAGTGATAGTGTAGCAGATTTACAAACGCTTGCTCGCCGCAACTGGGAGAAAAGAGCTAAGGATCTAGGGCTTCTTGACAAAAAAGAGTGATTATGAAAATTATTTCTTTTATTGTGATTTTGATTTCTGGAATCACACATGGCCAGCAAACCACCTACAAAAAATCTTTTCTAGAAAAGTGGAATAACTCTCAAGAATATCTCATCGCTATTGCAGAGTCTATGCCGGAGGGCTCTTTTGATTACAAACCTGCCCCGAGAGAGATGTCTTTTATAGAACAACTCATCCATATTCAAGAAAATATTGATTGGATCTCAACCAAATATTTTGAAGCTGGAAATCGTGAAGTATCTATTATAGAAAATGATAAAAGACGTACCATCGAAAATCTTAAAAATAGTTTTAACAACGCAAAGAAGGCTATTATAAAAATCGATGAGGATGATCTAGATGAAGTGGTCGGGTTTTTTGCTGGGCCTAAATCAAAATTTCAAATCTTAGGATTACTTCAAGATCATGTCACACACCATCGCGGTCAACTCATTGTTTACCTTAACCTCAATGATATCAAGCCACCTGCATATATTGGGTGGTAATTACGCTTTCGCGAAAGCGAAGTAAAATTACACCTAGTCCTTCACAGTGACTATTGTAGGTGCTCTCTTATTTTTAATGTGACGCAATACAATATTTAAAAAGTGTGATACATCGTACGGTTTGATAAGTATATCGTCCATTCCTGACTCATATATTTTGTGTTTTATCTCATCAATTTCTACGGCGGTGAGGGCAATAATTGATGTTCTAAGGTCAAATGCTCGTATCTCTTGCGTGGCTTCGATACCATCCTTATTAGGCATATGTATATCCATTAAGATCAGATCGTATGTATCACTTTTTGCCATAGAGATAGCCTCTACGCCGTCGCTTGCCAGACTACAGGTAAAGCCCTTACTTTCTAATAATTTTTGAGTGATCTTTTGATTGATACGATTATCATCTACTACAAGAATATGTGCATCACGAGAGATCGGGGTATTTACAATTTCTAAAGCAGCCACTTCTTTCTGACTAATTGCAGAAGCTCCCTCTGCCTTTTCCAGAGCTATGATAAATGAAAATGTAGCTCCTTGACCTTCCTCACTTTCTAACTCAATATCGCTATTAAATAAAGTGAGTAATTTTTTTACAATGGGTAGTCCTAGACCAGTTCCTTGGTAGTTGTAGTTCTTATTTTCTACCTGAGAAAACTCTTCAAAGATGCTTTTTTGGCTTGCCTTGGGAATCCCGATACCATCATCTTTAATGCTAAATTTGAGCTGATATAACCCGTCTTCTGTGACTGCTTCTTTCTGGATAAGCACCCAAATATTGCCATTTTCATTAAACTTTATAGCATTGCCTATCAGATTCATAAGTATTTGTGATAGCCTTACCGAGTCGCCTATAAACTCATTAGGAATTTCTGGATCGATTTCTAAATGAAGTTTATTCTTATTTTGCTCTAAGCTGAACTCGAAAGAGCGCGTTATACTTTTAAGTAATGTAGTGAGTTTAAATGGTGTGTGTTCGAGTCTAATATCTTTTGCCTCCATCTTACTCATAAGGAGTACATCATTTATGAGAGCTAGAAGATAATCTGCCGAAAATTTTAAAGATTTTAAATCATCCCGATGTGTTTTAATTTTTTTGTCTTCTAAAAGTATGGATGCGATCCCTATCACTCCATATAGAGGGGTGCGCAACTCGTGACTAATAGTAGAGAAAAATTGTGTCTTTAACTTTGATAAGTGTTCGGCTTGATTTTTTGCTATAATGAGCTCTCTATTTTTTTCGCGCAAGCGTAAACTGTATTTTTTACGTGCTTTATACATTAAAAATATTATAAAGAGGCCTATAAGTAATACTGACGAAGCGACAATGAGTGCAGTGTTTGTTTTGAGTGAGTTTCTTGCTACTTTGTCTGTTAATTCCTTTTCTCTTTTGGCAATAAGTAGGTCTCGCTCATTCTCCCTAAAGTCAAATTGTGCACTTGCTAGTTGTAACTCTCGATGACTTTCATTTTTAAACAACTCCTCATCTAGCTGTAATTGTCTTTGCGAATGATAGAAGGCGGCTTCAAAATTTTTAACCGTTTCATAGTATGCTGCTAGTTGCTCTTGGGCTTCTTCTTCCTCAGCAATAAGACCGTGATTGAATGCAATATCTACAGCGTTGAGAAGTTCTGTTTCGGCAAGTGTGTATCTTTTTGTGCGTGTGTAGTAACGACCTAACAGCGTAAGTATTTGCGATCTATCCTTATGAGCTGTTGTGTCTTTAAGGCTTGTTATTTTTGCCTTCATAAGTACAGGATACGCTTCATCAAGGTTATCTTGATCTAAATAAATGCGCCCTAAATAAATGTTTGATGTAAGTGAGGCGTCTGGTCTACCTAGACGCGTATTTAAGGCTGTACTTTTCTTTAAGAGTTGTATCCCTCTTTCTTGGTTACTTGTAGAGGCAGTGTACACTTTGCCTAGATTAAGATAGGTGTCTGCAAGAAGCGTATCATTTTGTAACTCCTGGGCGAGTATTGATGCTTTTTCAAATACTTCTTTTGATCTAAGTGTATCTTGAAGTGTTAGATACACCTCTCCTAGAAGGGCATATCCTTTATACTGGGCATTAGTGTCATCAAGGGTTTGTGCAATTTTTAGGTATTTGTCTAAAGTCTCTATTGCATTTTTATATTCTTGCTTATTAAGTTGTTTTGAGGCTAATTGTAAGGAATATTTCTCATAAATTTCTGATTCTTTTGTAGCTTGCTGGGCAGTACACAAGGAAAGACAAGCACTTAGTATTAATAACGGGGGAAGTAATAGCGCGTGCCGCATTTGTAGGATTTTAGACACCTAAATGTACTGATTAACAACTACATAGACAAAGGGGCAAATGCCTATATTTTAAAAATGGACTGTGCATATATAACGACTCCGATAGGAATTTTAAGACTCGATGGAGACTCAGACGGCTTATCTAAGGCGGTTTTTATCGATGAATTTTTACCACAGACTGAAGAGATCCCAGACACATTAAAAGAGGCTGTAGAACAACTCACGCAGTATTTTAATAAAGAGAGAAAGGCTTTTTCATTAAAACTCCATCCAGTAGGAACCGATTTTCAAAAACGAGTATGGAAAGAGCTAGAGACCATTCCTTACAGTAAGACCGCAACCTATCTCAAAATGGCAAAACAACTAGGCGATCCTAAGGTGATACGAGCAGCTGCCAGTGCAAATGGCAAAAACCCTATTGCGATAATTATTCCTTGTCATAGGGTGATTGGGAGTGATGGCTCGCTCACAGGATATGCGGGTGGATTACATCGCAAAAAATGGTTGCTAGAACACGAAAGTGAGCATATACAAGGCTCTCTTTTTTAAAGGATTATTGCTTTCGCGAAAGCAAAACTTTATTTTAGATTAAAATCAAACTATGAAGTATCTCAAGAATTTTTTTAAAATAGTTGCTTTTCTCATCCTTCTGAGTGTAGTAGCGCTCTACATTACAGATTATGAATACATCCTGAAAGGAATACGAGTTGTATATCTTACGGGTCATACCACGGCATATATAGATGATCACCCCCATTTTGAAAATGCCAAAATTACGACTGGAGCTCCTCAACCGTGGTCAAAGCATAGCTTGTACAATACCATAGAACCCTCTAGTGATTTAAAAAAAATACATTCAGAATTAGGTACTGTGGCTTATCTAGTCATTAAAAACGATAGTATTCTTTATGAAAATTATACAGAGGGATATGGGCCTTCTTCTCAAACCAACTCATTTTCGATGGCAAAGAGTATCACTAGTGCAATGCTGGGAAAAGCCATCTCTCAAGGACATATAAAAAGCCTAGATCAACCTGTGAGTGATTTCTACAGTCAGTTTGATACTACTGGATTAACCGTAGGTGATCTGTCTTCTATGGCTTCCGGGCTCAATTGGGAAGAAAGTTACTCAAGCCCATTCAGCATTACAGCTAGATCTTATTATGATGATGATCTCGCAGAGACTATTTTAGATTTAAAAGTTGTAGAAGAGCCTGGACAGTCTTTTAAATATTTAAGTGGTAACACGCAATTACTAGGGATGGTCATTCAAAAAGCTACCAGACAACCTCTCGCAAAGTATCTATCGAAGCATTTCTGGAGACCTATGGGTATGGAGCAACCAGCGTTATGGCAACTTGACGATGATGATAATAGACTTGCTAAAACCTATTGTTGTATCGCGAGTAATGCGCGAGATTTTGCTCGTTTTGGAAAATTATATAAGGACAATGGAGCCTGGAATGGTAACCAACTTTTACCTATCAGTTTTGTGAAGAAGAGTATCCAGCCTCGTTTTCCAGAAGATGATGAATACGGCTACGGTTTCTGGCTTAGTGATTATAGAGATAAGGATATTTTTGTAATGCGTGGTATTCTAGGCCAGTATGTAATTACGATTCCAGAAGATGATCTCATTATCGTGAGACTAGGTCACAAACGTGGTGGTTTTATAAATGGAAAACCATTTACACAAGATTTTTACAATTACATAGATGGCGCTTATGAGATGTTAGAGCGTGCTAGTCTCTAATTACAGGTGCGGGTTTATTAAAAGAAACCTTTCCATTCCAGTAGCGCACTTGGTAATGCAGGTGAAAAGTGCTTTTTACTATGGACCAGAAAGAGTTTGGACAAAGTACAATTACGGTAATTCCAAGATTAATCTGTATTTTGAAATCAGAATTCAATTTTAAGAGTAAGAATTCTACAATCTCTTGATTACATGTTAGTTATGATTGATCGTTTACAACTAGAGCATATCCTTTTTTTAGACATAGAAACAGTGCCTCAGCGTCCTCATTTCTCAGATCTAGATGAGACAGAAAAGGCCCTTTTTACTGATAAAACTAAATATCAACGTAAAGACGATTTTAGCCCAGAAGAGTTTTATGACCGCGCTGGTATTTGGGCCGAGTTTGGAAAAATTGTCTGTATCTCTGTAGGCTATTTTAATACAAGTACAGATGGTAAACGGTTTAGAACAACATCATTTTTCGGTGATGATGAAAAGGTAGTTCTCTCAGACTTTAAGGCGCTTTTAGAATCACATTTTAATAGAAGAGAGCATCTACTCTGTGCGCACAATGGGAAAGAATTTGATTTTCCATACATCGCAAGGCGAATGATTATAAATGGCATAACACTACCTCATAAACTTAATCTCTTTGGGAAGAAACCTTGGGAAATCCCTCATATAGACACCTTAGATTTATGGAAGTTTGGAGATTATAAGCACTATACATCTCTTAAATTACTTACTAAAATATTAAATATTCCATCCCCAAAAGATGATATAGATGGCAGCCAAGTGCGTCAGGTTTACTATGAACAAAACGACATAGATCGTATAGTTGTATATTGTGAGAAAGATACAGTGGCAGTAGCTCAAATTTTGTTAAGACTGCGCAATGATAGATTGCTGGATGAAGACGAAATCATTTCTGTATAATTAAAAATCGTTTTATTATGAAAGTTAAACATATCCTTGGTCTCTTTATTCTTGGTCTCATTTTTACAATCTTAGGCGCCCTATTTAAGGTATTACACTGGATGCTGGCTCCAGAATTATTGACCCTAGGTACATTTCTTCAAGTTATAGCGGGCATCTTTGGCATTTGGAAGTTGTTTACCACTACAGATTATAAAAAGTTTCTAAATAAATAAGGTGCAACGTGTATCTAAGAATTAAGTAGCTCTTTTCGCTTTCGCGAAAGCGTATACCCATAAAAAATCCCGATAGTTTTTGCTACCGGGATTTATCATTTTTAATATTTAATAACTATATCAAAATCATTTCTTCACAAAACGTTTGATGTTTTTTGAAGTTGCAGTCTCCACTTGAATCAGATATACACCTGCCTCAAGTCTGGATACGTCGATTGTATTTTCAAAGTTACCTTTGTGAACCTCTTGACCAAGCATATTAAATATGGTTGTTGAGATTGCATCCTCACCTTCCATTTGAATATTTAAAATACCTCTTGTTACAGGGTTAGGGAATATTGAAAATTCACTATTACTAACTGTAGAGTTATTGCTATCAAGACTGTCTCCTGGGCCAAACCCTGCACTACTAGTTACGTTTACAATATAATCTTCAACCTCACCATATTGAAAGCTTTCACAAGCTGTAGGTACTCCATTATACTTCATCGATACTCTCATACGCGTTGGTCCTTGAGATGCGCTAGATGGCACATTAAAAGTACCTGTTACAGATGTTGCGGTGGTAGCTGCTCTGGTGTAAACAGTTTCTCCAGCATCTGTAAAGTCACCATCTCTATTCCAATCTACAAAGACAGCATATGCCTCATTATAAACAGTACCTGTCCAAGCTGGTGTAATTGTTATAGACGCACTACCGCTTAAGGTTGTTGAAAGGTTTGTAAAATCTCCATACCCTCCTGGAGAAGCTCCAGAAACATTGTTTATTGAACCTATCTGTACGCGCTGTATGTACTCATCATTTGTATTATTACCATTTGATGCACAGTATCCAGACGGTGGAGTAGGGTCACTACCACCTCCAGCAGAAAGTGCAACATTATCAATAGCAACATCAGACTGCCAAGTGCTTCCTGTAATACGATTAAAGCGAAGTTGCACAGTACCGCCTACATAAGCTCCTAAGTCTATACTTACAGCGTTCCACTGGTTACCTTGATTACCTGTTTGATTCCATAGGCTTGTCCACGTAGCTCCATTGTCTGCGCTTGCTTCTAGATCTACACGTCCTCCATTTGTAGAACCGTACATATGGTAATCAAATGTGAAAGTAGCTTCAGTTTCTCCTGTAAGATCAAAGCAAGGTGAATCCAATATCGCTCTCTTATTAGGATATCCAGTATTATTTCCAGAAGCCTCAACATACATATAGAATGATCCTGACGATCCTGAGCTTGGTCCTGTTCCAGAAGATGGAGTGCCTCCAGCATCACGTGTCCAGTTAATATCGTCACCAGATCCTTGCGTCCATAATCCTAAACCACTCTCAAAACTCTCACTATACCCAGCACCAGCAGTGGCGGTACATCCTACGGGTCCACTTGTTGTATCTGTTGTCGCACTTACCGTATTACTACTTGCAGATATGTTACCTGCTTCATCTTTTGCTCGTACAGAAAACTGGTAGGTCGTTCCTTCTGCTAGGCCAGTTACGTTTGCAGTAGTTGCAGTAACCTCTCCTAGTAAGTTTGTCCCTTGGTAAACATCATATGCCGTTACACCAACATTATCTGAGGAGGCTGTCCAAGAAAGCGCTACAGAAGATGTCGTTACACCTGTTACAGATAAGTTTGTTGGAGCCGTAGGCGCTTGTGTATCTGCAGGTATTGTTCCTTCAATGCTGAATCCATCTATAGCAATATCTCCTTGCCACGAGGCTGCGGTAGTCGCTCTAAAACGTAATTGTGTAGATGCGTTGTACCCTGCCAAACTTACAGTAGCATTTTGCCAAGCAGATCCTTGATCACCACTAAGCGTCCATATTTCCGTCCAGGTCTGAGAACTATCTTCTCTCGCTTCTAAGCGTATAGTTCCTACTGCATTTCCTGTCATTTGATAACTAAAGGTTGCTTCGGCAGCATTAACACCTGTTAGATCAAAACAAGGAGAGTTAATAGTAGCTGTTTTGCTACCAAAATTAGGACTTGAAGCCTCTACGTAAACATAGTAAGATCCTTCATTGGCACCAGAAGGACCAGTTCCATTAGAAGGTGTTCCTCCCGTGCGTACTGTCCAATCAAAGTTATCTGCTGTGTCTTGTGACCAAGCTCCCAATGTATTTTCAAATCCTTCTGAATATGGAAATGAACTTACTGTCGAATTACAAGAAGCTGGTGGTGGTGGTCCAGAACATCCACTTGTATATGATGTAATCTGATCAGTATTTGTATTAGTACCTCCATTAGAGTTCTCTACCGCATCAACTCCTACACCTCTACGCGCAAATGCATCCCAAATTAAACAATTGTACTGTCCTCCATAAAGATCTTGATCTGCTTGAAGAATACCATCACGTCCAGAAACGTAACCAGGATTATTTGCAGTGTTTTTAAGACCTTCAATAACTAGTGCCATTGCAATGTTATTACCACCGGTACCATTATACTGGTCATTATCATAACCCTCTAGATCGATAAGGTCCCAAGTCATATCCCATAAGATAGTCGCAAAACCATATCCAACTCCGTGTGGCACAGCAAGACTACCTATATTATCATACGTAGTACCATTAACAGCAAGATCTGTCGAATATCTTGTAGGGCGTATTCCAGCTCCATTAGTATCTTGGCCTATAGCGAAAGTACCTACGCCTCTGGCTGTATCTCTTGTATCACCAGGGCGTATAGTCATTACCATACCTAACCAATCTGACCATCCTTCACCCATTTGCTCAGAACCTCCTAAAGCATTGGTTCCTGGACCACCTACTAGTCGTGTAGAGATACCGTGACCATATTCATGTGCTATAATTACATTATCTAAATCACCATCACGAGTAGGACCTGTGAATAAAAACATTTGCATTCTTGGGTTCTGTCCATCTGGTGGTGTAGCAAAGTTTGCATTGTTTGTACCACTGCCGTCTTGCGCATCTGCATTTACAGAGTCACTTCCTAGGCCACCTTTACCATAATTATTCTCTTGAAAATTTCCTGCAGATTCTGTGAAGCCATATTGATACCATACGTCGTGCATTATATTATTCCAATAAAAGAGATTAACAGTAGCTGCTGGTAAATATGTTGATGGACTATTATTAAGGTTTAAAGGAAAATCAAAATTTAATGAACTACCGCCATCTGGTCTTGAACCTGATCCATTATTTCCATTCACATCATCTTGAGCCAGTACATTGTTACCACGCGTATAGGTAAACTCTGCTCCTGCGGCTCCGTTAGTGTCGTGCCATCCGTATGGAGATGCGTTTGCAACCGCTGGGTCTGTGATTATAGAGCGATTACCGTGATTAGGACTTTCAATTCCTAGCGGATATACATTGTAAGATCCTCCTCCAACTGCAGCAGCCTCATAAGAAGGAATTGGACCTAAAGCAACTTCCTCAGACTTGTTAGAACTCGAATGCCCGTGATCTGAATGATTTGGATCTTCAAAAGAGCAAGTAACTACCCAGTCTTCAAGACTTATAATCTGACCCGAAGCGGCATCCACATTTGCACTCCACCAATGCTTTGCATCAAGTTGATAGATAGATACATTCCAAGCAAGGTATAGTGCATTGTCTTTAGCAAGGAAACGCTTTTCTACCTTAATAGGCTCTATGCTTATTCCAGAATTTGCATATTCAAATGAGTTTGTGCTAGATTTTGTAGCTGTAAGATTGCTTGGCGTTTGCAATTTGCGATCATTTATAACAGCTAGTATGGCGTCTTCAGGTGATAGAGCTGCCGACTTACCAGCTGCTTTTTGAGCTACATCACTTACGAACTGATTAATTTGATAAGTAACTTGACCATTTTTTACGGTCAGTTTATAGGTTCCGTTCTGGATAGGTATCCCTTGATAAAGCTGTTGCACATATACGTGCTGTATATCAGGATTAAGTGAGGGGACAATGTCTGTAATCTGCCATTGTGTTACATCTGTAGATTTTAAACCTACTTCTTCTGCATTATTGCTCAAAAAATTTTGCACAATGCCATTTACGTTTTGCGCAAATGCAGACGATCCTAATAGTAAAACCATTACGATCAGAGAGTACATTTTCTTCATAGTTTGGTGTTTGATTAAATTGACTTAAATAGTAGAAATTATTAACGATTTTATAATTTTTTACACAAAAAACAACGTTAATACTGTAAATGAAATAAATTCTTTATAAATAAAGCAATTTTTTCGATGAACTACAGCATTTTTTATTAAGAAAATATTAAGAATCTTGTTTCGTTATACTATTAAAAAAAAAGAGTGAACAGAAACTGTTTATTTTGACTGTTTTTAAAGGAAATCCGTAAAAATAATTTACTCAAAGTTGATAGCTTAAAACACAACGTCTTGCAAAAGTGTATTTTTGAAAAATGGCGTCAAAAGCAATTCTTACTATTAATGATCTTTCTATCTCATTTTTACAAAACAACGTAAGAAATGAGGTGGTACATACTATTTCGTTTGATCTCTTTACTAATGAAATAGTAGCCATCGTTGGAGAATCTGGTTCAGGTAAAAGTGTTTCATCTCTTTCAATTTTAGGTTTACTTCCTAAAAAAATGACAGCTATTACAGGCTCAATCACCTTTAATGGAGTTTCTCTTTTATCACTCTCAGAAAATGAATTTAGAGCCATACGAGGCAATGAAATTTCCATGATATTTCAAGAGCCTATGAGTAGCTTAAATCCCTCAATGCGCTGTGGTAATCAGGTTATAGAGATTTTGATACGACATACTAAGCTTTCGCGAAAGCGTGCAAAAAAAGAGGCCTTAGCGCTTTTTGAAAAAGTCAAATTACCTGCTCCTGAAAAAATTTACGACGCCTATCCACACGAGATTTCTGGAGGTCAAAAGCAGCGCGTAATGATTGCGATGGCTATCGCCTGTAAACCTAAAATTCTCATTGCAGATGAGCCTACAACAGCCCTAGATGTAACAGTGCAACAGGAGATTATTTTATTATTGAAAGAGTTACAACGTGAGACTCAAATGAGTGTTCTTTTTATTTCACACGATTTGTCACTCGTAAGTGAGATTGCAGATCGCGTTCTTGTTATGTATCAAGGTCATATCGTGGAGTCTGAAACTGCCAAAACAATCTTTCTAAACCCCAGTCATAAGTACACAAAAGCACTGTTGAGTGCGCGTCCATCACTGGACAAAAGGCTTAAAAAATTACCTACTATACAAGACTATTTAAATAATACACCCCTTGCAGCTATAGAAACTAAGGCACAAAGGGAAGAACGTCTAGCCACACTGTATGCACAAGCGCCTCTTCTTGAAATAAGTAACGTTGATAAAATATATTTTTCTAGTGCAGGAATTTTTAGTAGAGACATCGCCTTTAAGGCTGTAGATGGCGTTTCATTTAAAATTTATAGAGGCGAAACACTCGGGCTTGTGGGAGAGTCTGGATGTGGAAAATCTACCTTAGGAAATGCGATACTACAACTAGATAAGGCTAGCGCCGGAGCTATTTATTATAAGGGAACTGATATTACACTTGTAAAAGGTAAATCCTTAAGAGAATTACGCAAAGAAATACAAATAATTTTTCAAGATCCATTTGCATCATTAAACCCAAGACTTACAGTAGGTCAAGCGATCATAGAACCTATGAAAGTACATCGCATCTATGATTCTCAAGTAGAGCGGAAAGAAAAGGTCTTAGAGCTGCTCGATAGGGTAGGATTACAAAAAGAACATTATGATAGATATCCACACGAGTTTTCCGGGGGACAGAGACAACGTATAGGAATCGCAAGAACGATAGCCGTAAACCCAGAACTTATAATTTGTGATGAGTCTGTAAGTGCGCTCGATATTTCTGTACAAGCACAAGTGTTAAATTTACTGAACGAGTTGAAAGAGGATTTTGGTTTTACCTACATATTTATCTCTCACGACCTTGCTGTGGTAAAATATATGTCTGACCAACTTGTGGTTATGAACAAAGGAAAGATTGAAGAAATTGGGGAAGCAGATGCGATCTATAAAAATCCTAAAAAAGCATATACTCAAAAACTTATTGATGCGATACCAAAAGGTATTTAGAGCATAAAAAGAAAAACCTTCTTTGCTAGTCGTGCACAATTTGCAGTAAAGTCTATGGCACTTTTAAATCCAGAAATAAGAGAGCTTGTTGAGGATGTACTATTTTCCATTTCTTAAAATCTGTTTGCGGTAATTAAAAACAAAATCCGCAGGGCTCCCCCTGCGGATTTCTAACAAATCATAACTTAAAACACTCTTATACGTTCAAGTTATACTATATGATAAAGTAAAAAGTTATTCGTCGAATATCTATTACACTTTATCGAAATCAATTACTTGATTTGGGGACTGCTAAAGTACTATAAAATCTTAATTCTGCAAGCATAAATATCAAATAAATCGTCACAAATGTTAAAATTTTGTGTATTTCATCGAATATATGTGTTTTTAAACGTCGATTTTGGATTTTAAGGAAAAATCGAAAAAATAATATGACATAAAAAAACCACTCTATGAGTGGTTTTAGATTGTAAGAATTTTCTATTTAAAATTGCATTTCCGGTATGTCACCCTCCACAATGAGGTTACCTTCTGTCGCTTTTTTAATCTCATCTACGGAGACTCCTGGTGCTCTTTCTATTAATTTAAACCCTTGAGTCGTAATTTCTATAACGGCGAGATTACTCACTATTTTTTTTACGCAACCCACTCCCGTGAGCGGTAAGCTACACGTTTTTAAAAGTTTTGATGCGCCTGCTCTATTAGTATGCATCATTGCGACTATGATATTTTCGGCGCTAGCCACGAGATCCATAGCACCACCCATCCCCTTGACCATCTTACCGGGAATTTTCCAGTTTGCAATATCTCCATTTTCTGCTACCTCCATCGCTCCCAATATCGTGAGATCTACGTGCTTGCCCCGTATCATACTAAAACTCATAGCGCTATCAAAAAAGCTTGCACCTGGAAGTGTCGTAATGGTTTGTTTTCCAGCATTAATAATATCTGCATCCTCTTCTCCTTCGTATGGAAAAGGTCCCATTCCTAAAACACCATTCTCACTTTGAAATTCTACATCTATATCTTCACGCACATAATTTGCAACAAGTGTGGGAATGCCTATGCCTAAGTTTACATAGTATCCATCCTTAACTTCCTTTGCGATACGCTGTGCTATTTGATTTTTATCTAAAGCCATAATTAATTTTTTGTTCTTACCGTGCGTTGTTCTATTCTCTTCTCATAAGCAGTTCCTTGAAAAATACGCTGTACAAATATCCCAGGTATATGGATCTGGTTAGGATCTAGATCACCCACGGGTACAAGCTCCTCCACTTCGGCAACGGTTATGGTTGCTGCACCACACATATTGGGGTTAAAGTTTCTTGCAGTTCCTTTAAAAATAAGATTCCCTGCTGCATCTCCCTTCCAAGCTTTTATAAAAGCAAAGTCTGCTTTGAAGGCGTGCTCAAGCACATACATCTTTCCATCAAACTCTCTTGTTTCTTTACCTTGCGCTACTTCTGTGCCAAAACCAGCAGGTGTGTAAATCGCGGGAAATCCAGCCTGTGCCGCTCTGCAACGTTCGGCGAGTGTACCTTGGGGTATAAGTTCTACCTCCAGTTCTCCACTAAGCATCTGGCGTTCAAACTCGGCATTCTCACCCACATAGCTAGATACCATTTTTTTAATTTGTTTTTTTTGAAGTAATAGGCCTAACCCAAAATCATCTACACCCGCATTATTTGAAATACACGTGAGATCACGCACATTAAGGTCTACAAGTTTTGAAATGGCGTTTTCTGGAATACCACTAAGGCCAAATCCCCCCAACATCATAGTCATATCGTCGCTTACGCCTTGAAGCGCCTCCTCGACATTTGCTACTTTTTTTGTTATCATATTCTTATATTAAGTACTTTAAAAATACGGATTTTGTTACAGTTTACGCTTTCGCGAAAGCGTAATTGACACTTTCGCATTTGTACAAAAAAAAGAGCACGATCGCTCGCACTCTTTATCTCCTAAATTATTGTAGTCAATTAAAAATCTAGCTCATCTGGTAACTCATCACTCACTCCAGAATTTTTATAATTTTCGCAGTCTGTGGTGATACTTAGATTGTCTGGTTTTTCAAACTCTTCTTTTGAAATCTCTAAGTCACTGTTTTTATAGACATCTTTCATATACATTCCCCAGATAGGCAGGGCCATCGTGGCTCCTTGTCCATAACTTATTCCAGGAAAGTGCACGGCACGATCATCACCACCTACCCAAACACCTGTAACTAAATTGGGCACAATTCCCATAAACCAGCCATCACTTTGATTTTGCGTAGTTCCCGTTTTACCTGCGATTGCATTTTCAAAGCCATAAGGATACCCTGTTACAGCTTTCTGATATACCGCGCTTTTATTCCACGTATGGCGTAAGCGGGTACCAGATCCTGAACG
>CAWUIT010000031.1:0-16030 GCA_963922345.1 uncultured Dokdonia sp.
CATCTCAATTTAATAGTATTGAGTTAAATGCTACTTTTTATAGATTATTCCCAAAAGAGCAGTTTCAAAAGTGGTACGACACTGTTCCAGAAGGTTTTAAATTCTTTCCGAAAATTACGAATATGATTAGTCATCGCAAACGACTGATCGACGCTCAAGATTTTATTCCAGAATATGTAGATCACGTTACGGTGCTCAATGAGAAGTTGGGAACGGTATTCTTACAAATGCATAACAACTTCCAGCCTAAAGATTTTGATCGCGTAGATAACTTTGTAAATCACTGGCCTAAAGAACTTCCCATAGCCCTTGAGTTTAGACACACAGATTGGTTTAATAATCCAGAAGTGGCCGAAAGGTTATATCTATTACTAGAAGAGCACGCTATGGCAAATGTGCTTGTTGATACTGCTGGGCGTCGCGACATTATGCATATGCGACTTACTAATGATGAGGCTTTTATACGATATGTAGGTGCAAATCACCCCAGTGATTATGCCCGTCTCGATGCGTGGGTAGAGCGATTACAATATTGGGTGTCTTTAGGATTGCGTAAAATTCATTTTTTTATACATCAAAATGTAGAGCAAGAGTCTACACTGCTATCGGCCTATTTTATTAAAAAATTAAATGATGCCTTACAGATTGATATACACGTACCTCATAGCGCACAATTAGGACCCAACACTTTGTTCTAATGGCTTTAGTGTATATTATTATGGGTGTCTCAGGCAGCGGAAAAACAACGGTGGGAAAAATGCTTGCCGAAGCGTTACAAATCCCTTTTTACGATGCAGATGACTTCCATCCAGAGACTAATATTAAAAAGATGGCTACAGGGGTTGCGCTCAACGATTCAGATCGCTGGCCTTGGCTTGATGTATTGGCATCTAAAATTGACGTTTGGTCAGAAAATCGGGGGGCTGTTCTTGCGTGTTCGGCATTGAAAGAGGTGTATAGAAAGCGTTTGTTCAAAAATGATAACGCTTTCGCGAAAGCAAAAAGCAACTTTATTTACCTACACGCCGAGAAACATTTAATTAATGAACGGCTTGCGAGGAGAGAAAATCACTTTTTTGATTCTTCTCTGGTAAACTCACAATTTGAAGCGTTAGAGCCTCCTAGTTATGGTAAACGACTAGACGCTGCAACAAGTAAGGAAATGATTTTAACGAGAATTTTACAGCACATACGTAGTTAACTTTATGGATTATCAACTTTTACTTGCTGTCTTTGTTGGCATTAGTGTTTTACTTTTCTTAATACTTCGTTTAAAACTTCAGGCGTTTTTAGCATTGCTTATTACTTGTATTACTGTAGGCGTGATAGCAGGGATGTCTCCCAATACCCTATTGAATTCTATTAAAAATGGAATGGGAGGTACGCTTGGATTTGTGGCAACAGTGGTAGGTCTGGGCGCATTGTTTGGTGCACTACTGGAACACTCTGGCGGAGCACAGCGTCTAGCGACAGCTTTACTTACTAAGTTTGGCATAGAAAAATCTCCTTGGGCTGTAATGATTACAGGTTTTCTAGTGGCTATTCCTGTCTTTTTTGATGTCGCTTTTATCATCTTGGTTCCCATTATATATGCGTTACAACAAAAAACAAGGAAGTCTCTATTATTATATGCTATCCCACTTCTTGCAGGGCTTGCCATTACACATACGTTTATACCGCCTACACCAGGCCCCATTGCAGTAGCCGAAATTCTTGGAGCAGATCTGGGCTACGTAATTATTTTTGGATTTTTAGCAGGACTTCCAGCAGCCATCATCGCAGGACCTTTTTTAGCTAAAAGATTATCTAAACAAATGCATATTGAATCGCCAGAGGATATGATCTCTGAGGCAACAGTACCCGAAAATGCTCCGGGAGCAGGAACAATTTTAAGCATTATCGCTATACCGATTGTACTTATCGTATGTAATACGGTGCTTAATAGCCCGCTCTTTGCAGAGGGATCATTACCTGACGGGTTACTATATGGGGTCAATTTAATAGGGCATCCATTTGTCGCCTTAATCATTGCAAACCTAGTAGCTTGGTATTTCTTAGGTATAAAGAAAGATTTTACAAAAGAACAGTTACTTGAGATATCTACTAAATCTCTGTATCCAGCAGGGGTTATTATTTTGCTTACTGGAGCGGGTGGTGCCTTTAAACAGATACTTATTGATACAGGCGCAGGGCTTATGATTGCAGAGAGCTTAAGCGGTGAACTCTTTCCTCCCGTAATCTTTGGCTTTTTAGTAGCTGCTATCGTGCGCATTCTTCAAGGAAGTGCAACGGTTGCGATGATTACAGCGGCGGGTATTACAGCGCCTTTGCTCAATCTTGGAGTAACCACAGCGCCACAGCTAGCGATCTTAGTGATTGCTATTGCTTCTGGGGCTACTATATTTTCTCACGTGAATGATAGTGGCTTTTGGCTCGTCAAGCAATATCTCGGACTTACCGAGAAAGAAACTTTTAAATCTTGGACAGTAATGACTACGCTGATAGCAATTATAGGTCTTGTTGTAAGTATCCTTCTTTGGTATATCGTATAAACCTTTGGGAAGAAGTTACAAAGTTTTAGCGCTTTCGCGAAAGCATAATAATCAAATGCCGGTATAATTTTGAGGAGTGATGGCTTTAAGTTCTGACTTGACCTGAGCATCTACATCGAGCGTGTCTACAAAAGCTGCCATCGATTCTTGCGTAATTTTACTATTTACGCGAGTTAATGCTTTCAAAGCTTCATAAGGGTTAGGATACCCCTCTCTACGTAATATAGTTTGAATAGCCTCTGCTACTACTGCCCAATTGTCTTCAAGATCTGCCGCAATCTTAGACTCATTGATAAGTAATTTATTTAATCCTTTTCCTGTAGACTGTAGGCCTATGAGTGTGTGACCTAATGGAACACCTATGTTACGTAGTACTGTACTGTCAGTAAGGTCGCGTTGCAATCTGGATATAGGAAGTTTTGCTGAGAGATGTTCAAAAATAGCGTTTGCTATCCCTAGATTACCTTCGCTGTTTTCAAAATCAATTGGATTTACCTTATGTGGCATTGCACTTGATCCTACCTCTCCTTTTTTGATTTTTTGTTTGAAATAATCCATCGATACATAGGTCCAAAAATCTCGATCAAGATCTATGAGTATGGTATTGATACGTTTTAAACCATCAAAAAGTGCAGCCATATGGTCATAATGTTCAATCTGCGTAGTGGGGAAGGAGTGTTGCATCTTGAGCGTATCGTGCACAAACGAATGTCCAAACGCCTTCCAATCTATTTGTGGATATGCGACTTTATGCGCATTAAAATTTCCTGTAGCTCCGCCAAATTTTGCTGCGCTTGGTATATCATTTAATAAGTTAAGTTGCTCTTCTATGCGCACAACAAAGACTTCAATCTCTTTACCCAAACGCGTGGGTGATGCTGGCTGCCCGTGTGTTCTCGCAAGTAGTGAGATGTTTTCCCACTCATCTACAAGTTGCTTAAGATGGTCTACAACATCCAGTAATTCTGGAATGTACACTTGGTTCATTGCATCTTTAAGCGATAAGGGTATCGCCGTATTATTAATGTCTTGAGAAGTAAGTCCAAAATGGATAAACTCTTTAAATTTTTCAAGACCTAATGAATCAAATTTTTCCTTTATAAAATATTCGACTGCTTTTACGTCGTGATTGGTCACCTTCTCTATATCCTTGATAGCTTGAGCATCTTCTGTAGTAAAATCTTGATAGAGCTCTCTCAAAGATGTAAATGTAGAATGATCTACACTTTCTAACTGTGGCAATGGTAGCTCACAAAGTGCAATAAAATATTCCACTTCGATTTTCACTCTATATTTTATAAGTGCTTCTTCAGAAAAGAAGGGTACTAAAGCATTTGTTTTTGAAGCATAACGGCCATCTATAGGTGAGATGGCTTGAAGTGGTGACAACGACATAGTGCGTGTTTTGATTAAGGAAGCAAATATAAAAAGAAGTGATCGTCTAGCCGAATTCTAAGAGATAAATCGACAGCTATAAAATACCTCTTGCTTTAATTTCTAAATACTTATTTATAGTGTTTACGGTGAGATCTTCTGGCTTTGTCAAAATGGTTTGTATACCATATTGTTCAAGACGAGCCACCATTACCTTTTTATCATAATCTGCCTTTTGTGCAATGGTTTTGTGATATACTTCAGGAAGGCTTACCGCTGGATTTGAGATGAGTTGATCTAATTCTGTGTTTTGAAAAAATATAACAACGAGCACGTGTTTTCGCGAAAGCGCTTTTAAATAAGGAAGCTGTCGCTCTAGCGCAGAGATATGTTCAAAATTTGTATACAACAATAAAAGGCTTCGCTGCGTGATTTTACGTTTTACCTGATTATATAAAAGTCCAAAATCACTATCGAGAAATTTTGTGTTGATATTATAGAGTACTTCCAGTATCGTTTGAAGATGCGTCTTTTTACTACTTGCTGGAAGGTGATTTTTAATAGTCTCTGCAAAGGTGAGCATCCCTACTTTATCTTTCTTTTTTAAGGCAATGTTTGAAAAGGCAAGTGTGCTGTTAATTGCATAATCGAGCAACGTGAGGCCTTTAAATGGCATTTTCATTACTCGGCTTGCGTCTATAAGTGCATAGACTGGCTGTGACTTCTCATCTTGAAACTGATTTACCATTAAACTCGCCCGCTTTGCGGTAGCTTTCCAGTTTATGGTACGCGCATCATCCCCAGGGACATAATCTTTAATTTGCTCAAACTCCATTGTATGACCGATGCGTCTTATTTTTTTCATCCCGTGGAGACTAAGTCTATTATCAAGTGCGAGAAAAGCGTACTTCTTCATTTGGATAAATGAGGGGTACACTTTCACCATTTGATCATTTTCAAAACGGTAGCGCTTTCTCACAAGACCTATTTTTGAACTCGCGTAGATATTAAGGTGACCAAAGTGGTACTCACCCCGCTCAGTAGGTCGTAGGGAATAAGAAAAAGATGCATCCTCTCTAGCAGGAATGCTTAGGAATTTACTAAAATCTCTTTTTTGAAATTGGACAGGTATTTCATCTATTATTTCAAGAGCAATGGCAAATGGATAACGATTAGTGATAGTTACCGTAAGCTCATTAAAATCACTATTAGAAAATTTTTCTGGTAATTGGCGCATCGCTTTAATAGATCCGCTTTCGCGAAAAAGGACTAGCGCATCAATAAAAAAGAGCACTACTACCAAGAGTGATAAAATATTTGCAATCGCAAATAGACTATGAAACCAATACGAGAGAAGGTATAGGCAACCCAAAATCCCTAAGGCATAAAATAGCCGTTGATGAACAAAAAAAGCTTTTATAAATTTTATAATAACCAACTTATCGTGGGATTTCTACCGATTGTACAATCATATCAATTACCTGCTCTGTTGTCATACCTTCCATCTCACGTTCTGGAGAGAGTATAAGTCTATGACGCATTACGGGTGTAACCGTACGTTTTACATCTTCTGGAATAACGAAGTCTCTTCCAGAAATGGCAGCAAAAGCTTTAGAGGTATTCATTATGGCAAGGGATGCTCTAGGAGAACCTCCTAAGTAAAGATGTGGGTGGGTTCTAGACTTCACCACAATTTCTGCTATATAATTGAGGATTTTTTCTTCAATGAGTACCTCTTGTGTTTGCTTTCTAAAATCTTGAAGCTTTTCTGGATTAAGGATAGCCTCAATATCGTTTTGTGGCGCACCGCCTTTACGGTCGTGGTGATTTTGTAAGATGGCTACCTCTTGTTCTAAAGAAGGATAGTCTACTTTGATTTTAAATAAAAATCGATCCAATTGTGCTTCTGGTAATGCATACGTACCTTCTTGCTCAACAGGGTTTTGTGTAGCAAGTACCATAAAAGGAGGCTCCATTTTATATTTTGTTCCATCGATGGTGGCCTGGCGCTCTTCCATCACTTCAAAAAGTGCTGCTTGTGTCTTAGCAGGTGCTCTATTTATTTCATCAATCAGGATTATGTTTGAGAAGATAGGTCCTTTTTTGAACTCAAACTCGCTTGACTTCATATTTAGTATTGATGTTCCTAAAACATCGCTAGGCATTAAATCTGGCGTAAATTGAATACGTCCAAATTGCGTATCCAGCGTTTTAGCAAACAGCTTTGCAGTCACTGTTTTTGCAATACCTGGTACTCCTTCAATTAACACGTGACCATCAGACAATAAGGCGACTATAAGTAACTCAATAAACTCGTGTTGCCCCACAATAATCTTTGCAAGTTCTTCTCGTATGGCAGTGGCCGCAGCGCGCAACTCCTCAAGCGGGATTCTATTAGAAAATGTCATTTCTTCTCCGTTTGACGTGTTTTGCACATCTGGCGAAGGTGTATTTGTATCTTGTGGTAATTTATTTTCCTCGAGATTTTCTGACGATGTATTTTCCATAGTTTAATTTTTAAAAGCTTCTATGCGTTTATTAAGTTCTAGTAATTGATCTTGACTTACTACTTGTTTTGACCGTAAGGAGATAATATAATTTATAAGTGATTTTGACTCCTCAAGGCTATTTCCACTTTTAGCAGCAAGTTTTGAGATAAACTCCTCGTTAATTTGATTGGTATCAAGTAAATACGAGGCGCGTATATGTGCAAAAAAGTGATTAATTTGATGTTGCGCTATACTCGCGTGATCTCTTTTTTCAAGATACATTCCTGCAATAGTCTTTGTAAAAGTAAGCGTTTGATTAGGGAGTGGCTTTACAATTGGGATGGCTCTTTGTTTCCTTCTACCTTCAAAGAGTACCCAGAGCAAGGTGCCTATTATTAAAATGTAATAAGCCCATTTTAAATACCTATTGCTTAGAAATATATAGAGAGGACTTGTGTAAATAGTCTTTCCATTCTTATGGTGATTATCCCAATATAAAACACCATCTGTATCTAAGTAAGAGAGCGCTGCGCTCACATATGTGTAATTTTCATCCTTGAGAAGAAAATAATTTGTAAAAGTTTCTGGCATTAGATGGATTATGATCTCACCTTCGCCAAATGGTTGTTTTATAAAATGTATTCTAGGCTCATTAATATTTAGCGTGTCATCCTCTACAACGAGTCCAAATTCTCCCAGAGCCACCGTATTAAGTGTATCTACGTCTTCAAAAAAGCCAGCAGTTGTTTCAAGATCGTGATGGTAAGGGCGTTCTCTTCTTAATGAAGGGTTTACTAGATTTACTAGTGGTTTTCTTTCAAAGTTATCGTAATCATAATAAAGATCTGTGCCTAATGATAGGGTATCTAGAATAGTCTCTCCTATACCACGGGCGGCAATAAACAGCGTATTTCCCTTATCAACCCAAGAAAGTAATTTTAAAGATTCGGCCTCATCAAAAAGTATATAATCATTAACAAAGAGGTAGGTGCCTCGTTGCTCACTACTATCAGTTAAAAACTCATAGGGTGGCTGTCTCACATTTTTGAGATTATCCTTCTTCCATTGCTCAGAAATAACATCATATAGAACATAGGTTCCAAATGGGATTTTATCTGTTTTACTATAGCTCGGGAACCAGTTGATATCATCTGCTTGATTAGATTCCATATAGACAACTAGCACTAAGGCCAGCGCTAGTAAGCTTGCGAGTATTTTAAACTTTGTACTCATAACAAGCTGCTCATTTTTTTGAAAGAAGTTTCCGCTTTCGCGAAAGCGTTCTTATCTACTTCAAAATTCCCATACCAGATGTAATCATAAATGGCTGTAACCTTTGTAAAATGATCCCGTTGCTCTCTATGTTCTAGCTCATAAATGTAATCATGATTTGTTTTTTGTACCTGCCACTCTATAAGATTTTGGCTACTCATTTTTTGTAAAATAAGTAGATAATAAAAACGCACGGCTAGTCTATAATTCCCATTGGACAAGGCGTGGTCAATAAGTTCCTGTAAATCCTTACGGTTTATTAACTCCTCGTCATTTGAGAGGGCCGTTTCTGGAGCATTAATCTTTTCCATCAAGAGGGTGCCGCTATCCATTTTTGTAAAGATCCAGACGATAAGCGTTATGAACCCTAACAATAGAAGATAGGGGAGTACTTCTACGATGACTCTCCAGACGCCGGAGGCCTCGTTACCGCCTGTTAACCATCGAATAAATGCTCTGTAAATGTCATTAATTTTTTGCTTGAAACGCGTCCACCAAGTATCTTCAGGCAATGCTTCCTTGTAGTTGAAAAGTTCATCTTCTTTAAAGTTTGAGATGGTTTCTTTGGCAATAGGTACTGGTTTTTGAGAGGCGTCGTCGTAGCGAAGTATGCCTCTAGGGTCGTTGTAAGTTTGTTCTTGGTTGTTTAACGCTTCTTGAACGACTTCAGCTTCTATTGCATCTTCTTGCGTTTGTGGTGTAGCGGCAATTTTCGCGCTAAGCGAAAGAAAAATAGTAAAATATAATAGGAGTACTCTAGACATCTGATGCACCAATAGTGTCTATTTGATCTAAACTTCCAGATTGGTTCTTGCGCTCGTTGAGATTGTAGTAAATAAAATTTAAAGCGATGGCAAGTATGGTGTAGAGTATATAATTCATAGCAGATCCTATTACCTGCAATACTAAATATGTAGTATCAAAAAAGGCTTCTGGATCGCCCATAGTTCCAGATTGGACTGAGGTTACGGTCTTGATAATGGTATAAATCACTACTGGAATTTGAAAGACAAATCCTATTACGCCTATTAATAATGCAATGATAAATATGGTAATAAAGGTCATCCACCATTCGTCTTTTACAAGTTTCCAACTTTCTTTAATCGATTCTTGAATGGATAAGTCTCTATCGATTAATGCTGGAAAAATCACGCTGAGCTTAACATAAACAAAGAGTAGCGGAAAGATGACGAGAAATATGAGCAGAATCCCTAAGGTCTCGGCACCCGATGCAAATAAAAAACCTCCTATAGCAGCTGGTAAAAATGCCACTGCTAGAATGATTAGTAGATTTGCAAAGCCCAGTCCTAAAATGGAACTTGTTTTATCTTTGATATGTTGTACAACGACTGATACTTCTGGATTTTGATTCTGAGCAATGTAGTGCTTTACAAATACTGAGGTGCTCCCATACAATAGTGCGTTGAAAATAATTCCTGCAAGGGCAAGACCTATTAAGGCAATTACAAACTCGGCTATATCTGCTGTACCTGAAAATGTAGTAAGAAAATTAGACCCTGCAGAGACATTTGTATAATATCCCACAGCTACAATTAGAATAATAAACGGAATGCTACACGTTCTCACTAGAACACTCAATAACGGTTTTGCGCTTCTACGTAGAAATACAAATGTGTCGCTTATAATTTGCCCTAGTTCTCTTTGTTTTCTAAAATGGATATCTTTCAAAATACGTTGTTATTATAAAGTTTCAATGCTGGGTATAGCTGCAAGCCGCTCTCTTTCTTCTCGTGTTTTTTTGATGGGATAATACACGTAATAAAACAGGATAAGTGAGAGTGAGCTTAGAATAATTACTATTGCAAGCCAGTCCGGCATCTCTGTATGTCTGGTTACAAAACCTTCTAAAAATCCTGCAATTACAAATAGGGGAATGGTGCTTACGACAATTTTGAGTCCATTTTTCATACCTCTTTTAAATGAGGCGAGGCGGGTATATGTCTTAGGGAATAGTATAGAGTTGCCTAGTACCATACCAGCACAACCTGCAATGATAATAACAGAAATCTCTATAGTCCCGTGTATCCAGATCGTGCGTACTGATTCCCAACCTACTCCCTGTTCAAAAAAGAAGTATTGAAAACTTCCAAGCATAATTGCATTGCGCATAATAATGTATAGAGATCCTATGGTAAAGAACATACCATATATAAAAGCGTATAGTGCAACTTTTATATTATTGATTGTAATCCCTAAGAACATATTGACTTCTCCTTGCTCTTTATAAACAGCCATAGGATCACCTTCTTCTATATTGCTTAATGTCATATTTACATAGCCATCCCCTAAAATACTACGTACAAATGAACCATCATTTGCTGCGCTATATGCACCTATAAAACTAAAGAGTAAGAATGTGAGAAATGCAATTAAGAGTTGGCGTTGATATTTGTACATCAAGAGTGGGAACTCTTCTGTAAAGAACGTTATAAAGCGTTTGCCAGACTCCCGTTTAGTTTTATAAATAATCTGATGCGACTGTGATGCAAGGTGGTTGAGGTAAACTAGCGTTTTACTTTGAGGGTAGAATGTTTGTGCGTAGCTCAAGTGATCTGTTACTTCTAGATAAAGGCTGGATAGCTCATCTGGATGAATCTGATCTTTGTTGATCAGAACGCTTTCAAATGTTAACCATTTATCTTTATTTTGCTTCACAAAAGCAGCCTCACGCATCTCCCTAGTATTATAGAGGTAAAGTAAAAGAATATATGGATAACTTTCAAATAGAAACCGCTCAAAATGTAAGTATTTATCAGAATGTGGCGAGCATAGGAGATCGTATTCTTGCTTATCTCATTGATGGAGTAGTAATCATTGCATATTGGATCCTTTCTATTTTTCTAATAGCACAGTTTGGACTAGATTCACAGTCATTTGGAGATATTTGGGCTTACTATTTAGTTTTAGGACTACCTATATTTTTATATTACATTTTGTTTGAAACATTCTGGGATGGTAAAACACCTGGAAAGGCAGCTATGAAAATTCGTGTTGTGAAGCTTGACGGTTCTAAGCCAGGCTTTGGTAGCTATTTTGTGAGATGGATTATGCGCATCATTGACATCGCAGGATCCTCAGGAGGCATCGCGGTAGTAAGTATACTTATGAGCGAGAAAGGACAGCGGCTAGGTGATATGGCTGCAGGCACTACTGTGATCTCTGAAAAGAAGAGGGCGACCATCTCTGACACACTCTTAGTTGAAATCCCTGAGAACTATATACCTAAGTATCCTCAAGTAACCGTTTTTAATGATAAGGATGTACAGCTTATAAAAACACTATTTACAAATGCTAAGCGTAATAGTAATCATAATGTTATAGTAAAACTTGCATCACGACTCAAAGAAAAAATGGACATCAATCCAGATGAGAGTAATATCGATTTTGTAGAAAGAGTGCTAGCAGACTATAACTATTACACTCAGCAATAATGGAGGTAACTACAATTATTGACATCTTGGGAACCATTTCATTTGCAATTTCTGGAGCACTTACGGCAATGCGTAAGAAGCTCGATGTCTTCGGTATTTTAATTATTGCATTAGTTACCTCTGTAGGTGGTGGTACCCTACGTGATATTTTAATAGGCAAAACGCCTGTAAGCTGGATGCTTAATATGACATTTGTTTATGTTATTTTCATTGCGACGATCATCGCAATAGTCTTTAGGAGTTATCTAAAATATGTGCGCAGGTCACTTTTCTTATTTGACACTATTGGTATAGCCTTATATACAATGGCAGGAGTACAAATTGCTACTGCTGCTGGTTTACATCCAGTGATTTGTGTCGTCTTGGGAACTATATCGGCTTGTTTTGGCGGTGTTATAAGGGACATTCTGTGTAATGAGATTCCTGTTATTTTTCATAAGGAAATCTATGCAACCGTTTGCATATTGGGAGGTGGTATCTATTTGATACTTGCCTATTTTGGGGCATCAAAACCCTGGGCTATGTTACTGGCCGGAAGTATAATTATAATAGTAAGAACGCTGGCGGTACTAAAAGAGTGGAGTTTGCCGAGTGTATATAGAAAAGAAACCTCTTAACAGACACAAGGTCTCCGCGCTAGCAAAGACCTTGTAAAACCTAATAGACTCTTATAGAAATAGGTTTAAAATATTTTAAAGGCTAATTCAAATAATTTATAAAACCTGATTTGAGTTTCAATGAGACTATTGTCTATTTATATGACGTAAAAAAGCCGTCAATGTTTCATCAGCATATCTCATTTAACAATTATTTAACCTCAGCATCAGTAAGTTAACATCTGTAGGTCTAAAATGTAAAATCCCGAGACTCGAGATCTCGGGATTTTTTGTCAAGCCGTGTTTTTAATTAACACTAACCATCAAAACGAATTAAAAACGTACTCAACAAGTAAGTTAACTTATACTATAGACGGTACAAAACGACCACTGTTACACGAGAATTATTATTTAACTTTACCTTATGTTAAAAAAGACGATGGTAATAGGCGCTTCCTTAAAGCCTCAACGATATTCACACAGGGCAATCATACGCCTTAACTCTCATAATCAACCAGTGGTGGCTGTAGGATTGAGGGAAGGAAAGGTGGGTACTATTGATGTGATCACTTTTGATACTGCTGCAAAGGAGATTGATACACTTCAAAAAGACTTACATACCATAACCCTTTACCTTAATCCCGAGAGACAAAGAGAGTACTATAATCTCTTGCTTAAATTTCAACCAAAAAGAGTCATCTTTAACCCAGGTACAGAAAACCCAGAGTTCTACAAATTGCTTGAAGATCAAGGTATAGAAGTTGAGGTTGCCTGCACGTTAGTAATGTTGGCAACAGAGCAGTATTGAAATTTTAAATACGCTTTCGCGAAAGCGTAAACGATCCAAAAAATAAGTGCCGTATTTGATCCCTTGAGACACAACGTATAAAATGTCTTAAATCAAATTATCGATTCTACTGCTTCTTTTTCGTAGTGTCAAAATTCCTACAAGACTAGGAATAGGAGAGTTACGTCTGTTTTATATATACAACCAATCAACTTTATTCTCAATAATTTTCTAATTAGGGGTAACAAAGTTTAAGGGATCTGTATATAAGTATATAACAGCAAAACTTAACATTATGAAAACTTTTAAAATTTTTACGACAGTATTGATCACTTGTATGCTAATGCTTACTTCGTGTCAACAAGATGATGATTATACACAAGACGGCAATGATATTCCAGATGATACTGGAATGATGGATGATAATGAAACAGGAAATCTCGATCAGTTTTTTGGAGCATCTGTAAGTCGCAGTTTTTTTGGTCAAGTAGTAGATGAGAATAATGTAGGTATTCAGAATGCTCTTGTTTCTGTAGGAGGTGAGATGGTGAGTACAGATAGTAATGGTATATTTTCTATAGATAATGCTTCGGTTAATGAATCGTTTGGCTATCTACGAGTAACTGCCACGGGTTATGTGACAAGCGGTAGAGCCTTACGACCATCAGAAGGGGTTAATAGAATTAAAGTAATGCTTCTAGAGGCAGATGTGACAGCAACAGTATCTAGTGGTACGGCAGAAACCGTCCAATTAGGAAATGGTACAATGGTGAGTCTCCCTGGCGATTATATAGATGCAAATGGTAATCCATACTCGGGCAATGTAGATGTTATTTTAGATTATCTTGACCCATCTTCACCAGATCTAGATGCAGTAATGCCAGGTATGCTTTATGCAGAAGATGCTTCTGGGGCAGAAGCATATCTTGAGACTTTTGGGATGATTTCTGTAGAGCTGAGAGATGGAGCAGGAAATGAACTTAATATTGATCCAGACAATCCTGCAGAACTTAGATTTCCTCTAGATCCTAATTTACAAGGTTTAGCACCATCTACAATCCCATTATGGAGTTTTGATGATGAGCTTGGTTATTGGATTGAAGAAGGAGAAGCAACACTACAAGGCAATGAATATGTAGGAACTGTGTCTCACTTCTCATTTTGGAACTGTGATGCTCCATTTCCTGTGGTAGACTTTTGTATTACAATCCAAGACACTAATGGAAATCCCCTTGTAGGAACATCCATCGGGATAAGTGTTCCAATCACACCGTACCCACGTTATGGAGTGACTGATGATAATGGAGAAGTGTGCGGTAAAGTGGCACTAGGAGAAGTACTCACAATTTTTATAAATGACTTATGTGGTAATACAGTTTTTACAACCACGGTAGGTCCATTTACCAGTGCTGCAAATGTAGGACCGTTGCAATTTACCCCTACAAATTCGTCTACTTCACAGCAGATCATAGGTAACTTACAAGATTGTTCAAATACAGATGTAACAAATGGTTATGTTGTGCTCGATTATGCAGGAGCAGATTACTTCCAGCCGGTTACAAATGGTGGTTTTGAATTTAATATCATAAGTTGCCCAGCGAGTAATTCATTTACATACATAGGCGTAGATGCGGTTACTCAAGAAACAAGTGGAGAGATTTCAAGCACCTTTACGCCGCCCACCACATTTCTGGGAAATACAGTTACTTGTACAGCCGTAACAGAGTATATTGAATGGACGGTCGATGGAATATCACGTTTCTTAACAACTCCCATACAAGCAGGTCTGGATGTAGATTTCATATTTATAAGCGCAAATACAAATAATGAGTATTTTGGTATCTCTGCAAATAATACTGTTTTAGGTACATATACTTGGGGATTCCAAGGGCCTCCAGGTTCTATGTTAATGGATTTGAGTGAGACATTGTCTCAAGATAATGCAGATTATAGCCAGCCTTTTGATATTGTTTTTCAGCTTAATGCTTTTGGCGCTGTGGGTGATTATATAGACATTACTTTTACAGGGACATTTACAGATACATCGGGTAACTTAAAAAATATAAGTGGATCGTTACACGTGATTAGAGATAACTAATTCTTACTGCAAATAAATATTTGAAATCCTCACTCAATAAGGTGGGGATTTTTTTTGCTTTCGCGAAAGCGGTAGACGCATCACAAAATTAAGATCTCGTTATTTTCTAATGACTAGAAGGCCTAGAAAAGTAAGAGCACCGTTGAGTATCAAAATAAAGAAACCAAACTCAAATCCTTGCGTACTTGAGTAGGTACTGATTACATAAGCGAGTACTGGCGATAGTATGGCTATAACTGGAACAAATTTGTCTCGTACAGACCATTTTGTAAACAAGCCAAAAGCATAGAGTCCTAATAATGGCCCATAGGTATATCCAGCAAATGTGAAAAGCTTTGCGATTACTGTAGCATCTGCAATTACGTATTTAAAAATGATGATCACCGCTATAAGCACAAGCGACATGATAATATGTATGCGCTTACGGATCGTAACCTGCTTCACTGCATCATACTTTTTCTCAATATCGAGTATATCTATGCTAAAGGAGGTGGTGAGAGAGGTAAGGGCACTATCTGCACTAGAGTAGGCAGCTGCAATAAGTCCTAATAGAAAGACAATGGCGAGACCAATACCTAAACCACTATTTACAGCAATTGTAGGAAACAATTGATCCTTATGTGCATCTATGCCATTTTGAGAAGCATACACGGTAAGTAACAAGCCCAAGGCAAGAAAAATAAGATTTACAATCGTCAGTACGATGGTAAACCAAAACATATTTTTCTGAGCGTCTTTTAAGTTTCTGCAGGTTAGATTTTTTTGCATCATATCTTGATCAAGCCCTGTCATAACAATAGCTATAAATGCTCCCGACGCAAACTGTTTTATAAAATAATCACCGCTTTTCCAATCGTCAAAAAAGAAAATCTGGCTCATCTCGCTAGACGTTATAAGATCGATGATGCCACCACCTGATAGTCCCATCTCTTCACTCACATAATAAATGGCTACACCAACCGCAATGAGCATAAAAAGTGTTTGCAGCGTGTCTGTCCAGACTATAGTCTTAATACCCGCTTTAAATGTATAGAGCCATATTAAAAGAATAGTAAGTGTTACCGTTACAAAAAATGGAACACCCATCTCATCAAAAACGAGGAGCTGTAATACATTTGCAACGAGATATAACCTAAAACTTGCTCCTACAATCCGGCTTAGTAAAAAGAATGATGCACCTGTTTTATAGGAACTTGTGCCAAAACGGCCTTCAAGATAGGTGTATATAGAAGTGAGATTGAGCTTATAGTAGAGTGGTAGAAGCACCAGGCCTATAACGGCATAACCTACGGTATATCCCAATACAACTTGGAAATAACTAAAACTCGAAGCCTCAATCCATCCCGGTACAGATATAAAAGTAACACCCGATAAGGACGCACCTATCATCCCAAAAGCAACAAGATACCA
>CAWUIT010000032.1:0-16007 GCA_963922345.1 uncultured Dokdonia sp.
ATACTTTTTGATGGTAATAATTTTAACACTTGGAAAGGGTATGGCATCGATGGAATGCACGATGAGTGGACGATAGATGGTGATGCTATGGTTTTTACACCTGGAGATGAAGGTGGCAAAAACATTATTACCAAGGACACTTACAAAAACTTTGTGCTCAATCTAGAATGGAAAGTAGCAGAAGGTGCAAATAGCGGTATTTTTTGGGGAGTATACGAGTCTCCAGAATTTAAAGAAGCGTATGAGACAGGTCCAGAGATCCAAGTGCTAGATGATGAGCGTCATCCTGATGCAAAAGTGGCAAACGGTACGCACAAAGCAGGATCCCTTTATGATATGATTAAACCTGCAGTTGGGATGATTAATCCAGCTGGAGAGTGGAACGCCGTAAAACTCACCATAAATCACGATGAAAATATAGGTAAAGTTTCTTTGAATGGTAAAGAAGCCTATACGTTCCCAGTGCACGGAGAAAAATGGGATGCAATGGTTGCAAATTCAAAATTTGCAGACTGGAAAGGTTTTGGAAAATACCGTGAGGGGCACATCGGACTACAAGATCACGGCGATAAGGTGTGGTACCGCAATATAACTATCAAGGAAATTAAATAATATTTATGAAGATCAAGCATTTTATAGTAGCAGGTATAGGTATGACACTAGTCGCTTGCGGTAGTACTCAAAATACAGATGAACCTACAAAACCTGAAGAAACAGAAGTATGGTCGCCTAAACCACCCGTAGTTGCTATCAATGGACAATCTGGTGTGCCTAGTGATGCGATTGTTCTCTTTGATGGTAGTGATCTGGATGCGTGGAAAAGTAGGAACAACGACGGCTCACCGCAGTGGACTATCAATCCTGATGGGAGTATGACTGTAAAAGATAGAACTGGAGATATAGTTACTAAGGAAAATTTTGGGAGCGTACAGTTACATTTAGAGTGGCGTAGTGACCCTAGCAATACACAGACTAATCAAAATCGAAGTAATAGCGGCGTATTTTTACAAGGGCTCTATGAGGTACAAATACTTAACAATAATGATAATGATACCTACGTAAATGGAATGGTAGGATCTATCTATAAACAAAAAGCTCCTGATGTCATGGCAGCAAAACCTACAGGAGAATGGAATAGCTATGACATTATCTTTCACGCGCCAGAATTTAATGACTCTGGAAAGCGTACAAAAGCTGGTACCATTACCGTGTTGTTAAATGGAGTACTTATTCAAGATCACTATGAGATAGAAGGAAGTACAGAATACATAGGCTACCCTAAAAATAAACCACACGGAGATGGCCCAATCATATTACAAGATCACGGTGATAAAAGCGGCGTAGGTTTTCGAAATATTTGGGTACGTAAGATATAATGTATGACCTGTTTGCTATAGATAATGAGATAAGTATAGGAATTCTAATTTGTTGCGCTATTTTTCTGGCGCTTTCATATTATTATAAAAAATATCCACCCAAGGAAATCAACGAGCTTTACGGTTTCCGAACGCGGCGTACGATGGCAAACCAAGATATTTGGGAGGTAGCAAATAGAAGAGCTGCTCAGGATATGTGGCGTTATTCCATTGCCTTAACGATCGTAGGCCTTTTACTCATACTATTTAAAATTCCTTATGCGATGCTCATTTTTTTAATCGCATTACTAGCTGGACTAGGTGTTTCGGTACTTTCTTCTCTTAGATATCTAGATAGGTTTTTCGATAAAAATGGCAACAGGTTATAGTAGGTTTTAGCTTTCGCGAAAGCGTCTTCTTCAAACTATAATCATAGCTCACTCTGTTATAGGTTCTCTTTCGTATTTTTGCGTTATGATAAAATCGATGACTGGTTTTGGGAAAAGTGTACTGCAACTTCCTGGAAAAAAAATAACTATAGAGATCAAATCTCTTAATAGTAAAAATCTAGACCTTAATGCTCGTATACCTTCTACCTACCGCGGTAAGGAGCTAGATTTGCGCAACATTGTAGCAAAAGCATTAGAGCGTGGTAAAATAGACGTAGGGCTTTATGTAGAAAGCACTGGAGAAAACACAAATACCGTTATTAATGAAGCCGTTGTTAATGCCTATATGACCCAGCTTAATAACGTAGTGAGTGGCAATCCTAGCGAGACAGAGCTTCTCAAAATGGCGGTAAGACTCCCAGATGCACTTAAAACGGAGCGTGATGAACTGGATGAGAATGAGTACAAGTCTATTGTAGATAATCTACAGGATGCGCTTAAAGAGATTAACCAGTACCGCCTAGATGAAGGGAACACGCTGAAAAAGGAATTTGAATTACGAATCAAAAACTTACAGCAACTTCTAGAAGATGTAATCGTACTAGACGTAGATCGCTTAGACGACGTTAAGGTGCGCCTTGAAAAAGCAGTGGCAGATCTTAAGGTAAACCTTGATGAGAATCGCTTTGAGCAAGAGCTGGTGTATTATCTTGAAAAGTATGACATTACCGAAGAGAAAGTTCGCCTTAAAAATCATCTTGATTATTTTACAGATTCATTAAACTCTGCAGATTCTAATGGAAAGAAGCTTGGGTTTATAGGGCAAGAGATAGGTCGTGAGATTAATACGATAGGATCTAAGTCTAACTATGCCCCTATGCAGCAACTCGTTGTACAAATGAAAGACGAGTTAGAAAAAATAAAAGAGCAAGTTTTAAATGTACTTTAATGGGAAAACAACCCTCAGAACAAGGTCTAGAGCATCAAGGTAAACTCATTGTTTTTTCGGCGCCATCGGGAAGTGGAAAAACTACTATTGTGCGTTATTTACTCGCGCAAGAGGAGCTCAATCTTGAGTTTAGTATTTCGGCGACAAGTCGTGAACCTAGAGGAGCTGAAGAGCACGGCAAGGATTATTATTTTATCTCTCTCAAAGATTTTAAAACCCATATCAAAGCAGATGACTTTCTAGAATGGGAAGAAGTATATCGCGATAACTTTTACGGGACACTATGGAAAGAGGTACAACGTATCTGGGCGATGGGAAAACATGTGATTTTTGATATTGACGTGGTAGGTGGTTTGCGTATTAAAAAGAAGTTCCCAGAAAAAACGTTAGCTGTTTTTGTTAAGCCACCAAGTGTGGATGAGCTTAAAATTCGCTTAAAAAAACGAAGTACAGAAAGCGAGGATAAAATCAATATGCGCATAGCCAAAGCATCTGTAGAGCTAGCTACAGCTCCTCAATTTGACCATATCATATTAAATGATAATCTGGACAAAGCCTTAGCCGAAGCTCACACCCTTGTAGCAGAGCACATTGCAGAACCTACAAATGGCGCTGTACTTTAAGATATGAAGATCGGACTCTACTTTGGAACATTTAATCCCATTCATATGGGACATCTTGCTATTGCAAATCATATGGCAGAGCATAGTGATCTTGATAAGATCTGGATGGTTATCACACCCCACAATCCATTTAAAAAAAAGAGTAGCCTTCTTGAAAACCACCATAGGTATCAAATGGTCATGGAAGCTGTAGAGTTTTATGATAAAATTGAACCAAGTAAAATAGAGTTTGAACTCCCGCAACCTAATTATACCGTAAATACGCTTATACATCTTGAGGAACGCTATCCTCAATACGAGTTTTGTTTAATTATGGGAGAAGACAATCTCAAAAGTCTTCATAAATGGAAAAATTATGAAGTCATTGTTGAGCGCTACCATATATATGTTTACCCAAGAATATCAGAAGGTATTGTGCAAAATGAGTTTATTTCAAATGCTAAGATACATAGAGTAGATGCCCCTATTATGGAAATCTCATCTACGGCAATACGCCAAGGAATTAAAGGTGGTAAAAATATACGGCCGCTCTTACCTCCTTCTGTCTTTACCTACATTGATGAGATGAACTTTTATAAGTAAATGCCCTTTACCTAAAGGATAATAGCATGCGTAGATTAAATACAGAAACGCTACATACAAAACAAGCCTCGTATTTTGGGATTGTATCAATAGTGAGCTATTTAATTTTTAATGCTGTGAGGGTCACTTATAGATATACAGATTACCCGCTTCCGAAAATAATTTTTATTGCTTCTTTACTACTGTTTATTTTAACCTCAATATTCAGTTTTATTCACGCTTTAAAGTCTAGAAGAGAACCTTATACTCCTGTAACCAGTAGACTTAGAATTTATGTAGGTCTATGTTTTCTTTTCTGGGTTTATCTAATCATTTATTTGAGAGATGATATTCTTTCAATGTTAGCTTGGTAATTTTCAATAGCTAAATATCAAACTGAATTGTGCATATTAAAAATCAAAGGGTAAGACCAGATAGTCTTACCCTTTAATTATAAAAAATTTAATGCTTGTTTTATAAAGCAACTTCATCATCGTTTTCTTCTTCACCACTCGGACAATCTGATAGCAGCGCTTCTACAAACATTGCCCAGTTATTACCATCAAAGCCTACTCCTTCTGCCCAAGCTGTTTCACCACCGCTAGGTCCAGAAACTTCTGCGTGTGCTGCAAAACAGTAGTTTTCTTCTAGTACACTTGCGTCTAAGACGTAAACCACTTCATTAACAGGTGTATTATGTGAGGTCGAGTGCTCAAAACGTCCTACTTTAGGATTACCAGAATTTGTAGTAGGAATTGTTTGATCATTACAATTACCTATGCTCAAATGAGTCGCATCGATTGTCCAATCTTCATTTGTTGCGTAAGTAATTACAAGATCGTCGCCATCTCTTGAGACATTTACAGTTCCTGCAATATAATTTTGACCTGCAATGAGATTTACAGATACACAGTACTCCTCTTCCATCTGTTGTCTCCCAGAATTTCCTTGATCTTTTGTAAAAGACGCACTTGTTCTAAAATTGGGATTGTCATCAAGACTGTTTTCATCTTCATAAATTTCTGAGCTACAACTTAGAATTGCAAAAATTAACGTCAACGAAAAGTAAAATGTAATTTTCTTCATAATTAAAAATTTGGGGTTTATAATCAGTAATGTACATTTAATATCGCTGTTATTCATATTTAATCGGTGTAATACATTGTAAATTAACAAAATATACTTATTTTCAGTTTTTTCTTACAAGTGTGTATGAAAAAAGGTGGACAGAAATAATAATATTTCCATCCACCTTAGATTTCAACAAACAATTTTTTAGAAACTAATCTAGATTGTTTTGCTACTTCTCTAAATGCGGTATACGCAATACTTGCCCTGGGTAGATCTTGTCTGGATCTTTAAGCATAGGTTTATTTGCTTCAAATATGATGTTATACTTCATAGCATCACCATACATAGCTTTTGAGATTTTAGATAAATAATCTCCTTTTTCTACTGTGTAGAAACGTGCCTCTGGCTCTGGATTTTCCACTGTAAGTCTATCATCTACTGTCGCGATCCCAGTTGAATTACCTATAACTAGAATTACCTTTTCCTTTGTTGCTTGATCATGTGCACTGCCCGTGACTACGGCTACATCTCCATCTATAGATATGTCTAGATCTTCTACGTCAAGACCTAGATCATGAATAGTTTCTGACATATTACTTGCCGCTTTTGCGTTTGCCATTGCGATCTTCTCTTCGGCTGCAGCTGCTTTTTCGGCAGCTTCTTCTTTATCTGTTTTTCCTATACCAAAGACCTTTGCTCCAGCATTTTTAATAAATGAAAATAATCCCATACGTATTATAGTTTTAGTTAGTGTTTTTATTGAATAGGGAAGTTACAAAAAAGTATGTATTTCAGGATAAAGGTTAAGAGTAGTTTGGCAATACATTCATACGATCCTTAAGATGAGAAGACGCTGTTTGTAGTATACGCTTTCGCGAAAGCGTATAAAAAAGAAAACCCTCACACTAATTAACACTTAGGTAAGGGTTTTCCAACTAAATAACCAACCAAAACTTTTCTAATACACTGCTTGGTTTACAGTGTCTTTTATTTTTTGAGCGTCTTTGCTTTTTTTGCTTTGAGCGCTTCTATTTCTTTCTTAATATCTGCCGTTTTCTTACGAAGTTTAGGTGCTGTTTTAGACTTACCATCTTCGGCAGTTCTAAACTGTATGTATCCTTTACCTCTAAACTGGTACGTTGTTCCTGTAGCTACTTGATACAGTTCTATCGTCTGGTCATCAATAACGGTAAGATCAAAGAACTCATTGTCTGGGAAATTATAATCTAGTGTTAAAGTTTTTAGGTAAAAATCACCTGGCACATCATCTACATCATAAATACCATCATAGTCCCAATATATATTATCAATAGGTGTGCCATTTCCATCTTCAGAACTTCTAAAATTACCTGATTGTCCAGCTGGTAAAAACTGTAGGAAGTTCTCATAATCAAATGGATTTACCTCTCCTTCTTGACTGGTATAAATTTTCTCCCAAGCTTCAAACTCTTGTAAGAAATAATGAATATTATTATAGAATACGAGATCATAATCAAATGTACTACGCTGGTATCCTACTAGTAAGTATCGTGCTCCAGTAGATGGGTGGTATAATTCTATCTCATTACTGGAGAGCACACGCACGTCAAAAGAGTAATCTCCATCTAGATCGTGATAAGCGTCTAACTCGTATCCAAAAGTATCATAAGCTCCTACATCGATCCCAAAGCCTCCACCATTCTGGCCTAAACCAGACAAATTATTATTTGCAAAGATGTTTCCATTTCTAAAAGAGACAGTAAATGCTTTTTGTAAAAATGGTACTACGAGGTTTCCAGAAGAAGCATCAATATCTACATACCAAATTTCATACTGATTAAGTACTTGATTGAGGGTTGGTCCATTATCTACTTCAATGTAAGGATCTACTTCTACGATCGCTTCTGTATAACAAGACGTAAAAAGAGCGGTGATGAGCGCTACTGCAAAAAATTGTTTGATCGTTTTCATAATACTGCGTTTTTTGATTCTATTAACAGTATTCAAACGGCGTGCCAAAATTTTAATATATTGATTTTCAATTATTTAAATCAACTTTAAAATAGTCTTTGGAAGACCTGCTCAATCAAAACCCCATTTTACAGACAGATTTCTAAGCGCTTTTGTATTTATAATCTGAGCTTTGCGAGAGTGGTATATTAGGTAAGTTCAAACAATTTGCCTGGTAAGGGCCGCACCACCCCCTTGAGCTCCATCTGCAGTAAGATGCTTGCTATTTTATACGTAGGAAGCTTACAGTTAAGGGCAATGATATCCATAAGTTCCTTGCCATTTTTAGTAAGGAAGCGATAGATAAGTTTCTCCTCTTCTGTAAGTTCTACAAAAAGTTGCTTTTGTACCGCAGGCTTTTGCGTTTCTTCTAATTTCCAATTGAGTATATAGATCAAATCTGCAGCGCTGGTCATTAAATTTGCTCGTTGCTGTTTAATTAGGTTATTACATCCTATACTTTGCTTATCATCTGCCCTGCCTGGTACTGCAAATACATCTCTATTGTAACCATTTGCAAAATCTGCGGTAACAAGAGATCCACCTTTCTCAGCAGATTCTATGACGATAGTCGCTTCAGACAGGCCTGCAATTATTCTATTGCGCTGTAAAAAATTAGTGTGGACAAAATTACTCTGACTTGAAAAATCTGTGACAAAACCGCCATTTGCCTCTACATCACTCATATACTTACTATGGACCTTGGGATATATCTGGTTAAGTCCGTGAGCAAGAACTCCTATGTTTTGAAGTCCATTGTTTATACAAGCTTTGTGCGTAGTAATATCTACACCGTATGCAAATCCAGAAATAATTAATGGATTTAGCGGCGAGAGTTCTTGAATTAATTTCTTAATAAAATTCTCTCCATAAGACGTCACTTTTCTTGTACCTACAATACTTAAAATCCGAGGATTATTCCAATTAAAATTACCCCTAGAAAAGAGTAATATAGGTCCGTCTATACAGTGTTTAAGTCTTTGTGGGTAAGCTTCTTCTGTATACGCTGTAACTTCAATATTTTGAGACCGAATGTACTCTAATTCTGCTTTCGCGAAAGCGTAATGTGCATCTTCACCAAATGCCGAAAGCTTGTGCTCCCCTATACCGTCTATTTTTAAGAGTGTGCTCTTTTTCTGTTTTAAGACCTCTGTCGCTGAGCCAAATTGCTGTATTAATTTCTTTATAGTACCATCACCTAAATTTGGGGTGTGTTGTAAGTTGAGTAAAGCAAGTAATTCTTGATCTGTCATTAATCATTGAAATTGAGACTCCTAAGAAACAACTATTCTGTCTGTTAATAAAATAAATAGCTAAATCTTGAATGGGCGCTCATTTTGATTATTTTTGAGTTATGCAGTTAGATCAATACATAAGCGACCTTTTATACAGATATGAGTGTGTAATACTTCCAGAGTTTGGAGCATTTTTAACGCAAGTACAAAGTGCTCAAATACATAGTACAACGCACGCCTTCTATCCTCCAAAGAAAAAAATATCTTTTAATGCCCAGCTTACAAGTACAGATGGGTTACTTGCAAATTATATCTCACAATCAGAAGCTATACCCTATCAAGAAGCAACTTTACGTATAAAAAACTATGTGCGATTTTTATATGATGGTTTGCATAAGGGGGAGTCTCAAGAGATAAAAAATGTTGGAACACTTACGTTTGATAGCGATCATAAATTACATTTTGAACCTTCGTATCATTTAAACTACTTGGCAGATTCTTTTGGGCTATCATCATTTACAACACCAGAGATTGCAAGAGAAGTTTGCAAAAAAGATGTCCAGGCTTTAGAATCAAAAGCTCCTATTGCGATAACTCCAGAACGTAGAGCATCTACATCGTGGTTAAAATATGCTGCCGCTGCAGTGATTACCTTTGGAGTTCTAGGCGTTGCTGGATATACATATGTAAAAGATGTAGAAAAACATAACTATGCCTCTCATCAAGAGGCTGTAGAACAACTAGAAGATAAAATTCAAGAAGCTACTTTTGTAATCCCTAGCCCGCTTCCAGCAATAAAACTTACGCTTACAAAGCCTACGGGTAATTATCATATAGTTGCAGGCGCTTTTAGAATGGAAGAAAATGCTCAAAAACGAGTTGATCAACTTATAGCCAAGGGTTTTAAAGCGCGTCAAATAGGCACCAATAAATATGGCTTACATCAAGTAGTCTATGGTAGCTATCCAGATGCTCAAAAGGCATTAAGTGCATTGCGATCTATACGCAAGGAAGATAATAAAGAGGCTTGGTTACTCGTACAAAAAATCGACTAGTTCCTTTAACTTAAACTTCATATGTCAACCTAAAGCGAAGCCTTACCTTTGCAAAAAATTGACACTATATGGAACCACGCACTCCTAGCGACTCAAAAACAATACTCACAGATCTGGTGCTACCCAGTGAAACTAATCCTCTAGGTAACCTTTTTGGAGGAGAATTGCTGGCACGAATGGATCGTGCAGCCAGTATAGCAGCACGACGTCACTCTAGACGCATCGTGGTCACCGCTTCTGTAAATCACGTTGCCTTTAATAGAATGATCGCTCTGGGAAGTGTGGTTACCGTAGAGGCAAAGATTTCTAGAGCTTTTAAGACATCCATGGAGATTGTGATAGATGTGTGGATAGAAGATCGAGAAAGCGGTCTTAAATCGCAGGCAAATGAGGCTATTTACACTTTTGTAGCAGTAGATGAGCAAGGACAACCTGTCCCAGTACCACAGGTAATACCAGAGTCTACCTTAGAAAAGGAGCGTTATGAAGCGGCTTTGCGACGCAAGCAACTATCCTTAGTACTTGCAGGAAAGATGAAGCCAGAAGATGCAACAGAACTCAAAGCATTATTTATATAATTAAAAAAGTCCCTCGATGAGGGACTTTTTAAAATATACTATAAGGTTTAATGACTATTGTTTGTCAATCCAATCCTTAATCTGTTCTTTTGTTTTTCCTGTTTTTTCTTGAAGTTTACCAAGCATTTGATCAAATTTACCTTCTGCGTGGGTTGTATCATCATCTGTTACATCTCCGTACTCCTCTTTAAATTTTCCTTTTACTTGTTTCCACTTTCCTTCGTATTGGTCGCTATTCATAATTGTTGTTTTTGAGTTCAATTACAAAGTACCATTAGTATAACCGTTTCTGTACTAAGGATTTATTAAAAACTGTTAGGGCTATGCTAAAACTATATTTTAAAGGATAATCTTACGCTTTCGCGAAAGCGAAAAAACATTACATATTGAGTACCCAATCTGCAGGGTTAAGCTTAGACGTGTTTTTACGTACAGAAAATTTGAGAACGCTCTTCCCGCTAAAAGCATTACGAGTGACCTGACCTATCACATCTTTGAAATTAATTTGATCCCCTTGCTTAACACGTATACTCTTTAAGTTTGTATAAACGGTAAGGTAGTCTCCGTGCCTAATAAAAACTGTTATAGCACCGCCTTGCATATCTTGAATCTGGGTTACTTCACCCGCAAATACGGCTCTTACATTTGCATCTGGGTCTGTCTCAATCTCTACACCACTACTTGTCACTGTTATGCCGGGTAATGTAGGGTGTGCAGATTTTCCAAAACGTCGTATAACACGACCTCTCTCTACAGGCCAAATGAGACGGCCCTTATTCCCCGAAAATTCTTTAGCGAGCGCTACCTCTGCAGGAGTCATAGCAAAGGTTGTATTACTTGCAGATTTACCAGCTTTTTTATTACTCGCAGCAATGGCCTCTGCAATAAGTCTATCAATCTGTCTATCGATACGATCTGTTTCTTTCTGTTTCTTTTTAATTTGTGCAACGTAGGTGCTAGATTTTTTTCTAATCTCTTGAATTAATGCATCTTGACGTTCTTTTTCCTTATCTAACTCTTTTTTTGCAATCCGATTTTCTACTATGAGTGCTTCTTTATCTGCTTTTTGCTTTATAAGTTGTGTATTTGTTTTTTGTATAAGCTCGGTGCGCTCTTTGATCTGCAAGCCTTGTTTTTTTCTATAGTTTGCATACTGCTTCATATACTGCGTACGCTTATAAGCTTGTTTAAAGCTTTCACTGGAGAGCAAAAACATTATTTTACTTTGCCCACTTTTACTTTTATAAGACTTACGGATCATATCGCTATAATCTGTTTTTAAAATGGCGAGTTCTTTACGGAGATTCTCCATTTTTTCAAGATTATTATTAATCTCTCTTGTAAGTAAGTTTGCTTGACTGTTTGTTACCTTGATAAGATCGCTACGTAGTCTTATTTTTGTGTCTAGATCTTCTACTTGTGTAAGTATTGATATTTCCTTCTTCTTGTTAGAATCACGCAATCTCTGCAATTGTTGCATCTCTCTCTTAAGAGCGTCTCGACGTCGCTCGAGCTCTTTCTGTTTTTGTGATTGCGCAGTAGCACTTAGTGATATAAAACAGATCACTATCAGGCTCAAAAGCAGTTTGTAAAATGTACTACTTCTTTGCATCAAGTTTGATTTCTTGGTAACCGGAAGGAATGGAAAATGGCATACGTAGCTCTTGATTTAAATCAATCTCTCTAAACTCAATTTGTACTTGAGACTGGTTGCGACCATCATCGGCAAGTATATCTAATTGATAAGGAAATGTTTTTCCTTCTAGTTGTTTATAATCGCCATAAGCAATATCTAGTGACCCCTCATTATCTAATTGTTCAACTCGCTGTTCTTGAGTGGTGTAGTTTTGGGCACTTATTCCAAAAAATAAATTTACTCCTGGAAGTTGTTTTCGTGGTGTGATTTCATAACCTGTTGGTGTTTCGGTAAATGTAAATCTGCCCTCTCTTAAATCATAAACTGTTTGCCCGGTGAGTAATCTCTGTAGCTGAAAGAAGTCAATTTTAACACCTAAGTACTGACTCAAAAATTCAAAATCACCGTCAAAGTATTGATTATTAAGCTTGTCATAAAATTGTACTTTCTCTGGAGTTATTAAAGCACGTGCTCCAGAAAACCCTATAAATGAAGCATTCATCCAGATTTGCTTGTCCTTTTCAATTCTAATTGTAAGGGTTACAGTGGGCTTAGACCCTTTCTTATCTCTGTATTTAATTTTTGTGCGTGCATCAAATGTTTTGTAGTCTAATACATTGGTATAGTATGCATTTACAAGCTGTTTTGATGATAAATCCCTAACATTCTCAACCGATGTTGCTTTTTTTGAACTACCACAACTCAGTAAAACTAAAAGGGTTACTATGTAAGCTATATTCTTCATTTATCGTTGCTAGCTTTCAATGCTTGCACTTTTTTATAGTATTGGGTTGCCTTAGTCATCTGGCCATCACCTTTGTAAGCATCCCCTAGCTGTTGATAGAAATCAATTTCCATGTTAACGTCATCTATGATATAATCAACTCCTATATCTAACTGATTGATAGCCTCCTTATACTTACCCTGTCTATTAAGAGCAACTCCATATGTAAGGTACAAGAGCGGTTGAGATGGATATAAATCTATTGCTTGAGCCGTTATGTCTATAGCATTTATATACTCTTGAGCGTCTAACAGTAGTAAGGTGGTATTTTTAATGAGCGTCAGATTTTCTGGGTCGCTCTCTAGAGCTTTCTTGAGATAAGGAAGCGCCTTGTCTTTATTACCTTTATTTAAATAGTATTTTGAAAGTTCCTGATAAATATTTGAATCTCCCACTTGCGTATCAAAAACTGCAATCGCCTTTTCAAGCTGCGTCTCATACTCAGGATTGCGATTTACAAATATCACAAAATCATTAAGCACGCGATGTTTTGCCTGCGGACTCATACGCTGGCTTTCTAGTACTTTTTGCATAGAGGTAATGGCCTCTTCTATCTTACCATCGTCAAGATTGAATTTATATAATGCGAGTTGAACTTCATCTGCATAAGGATTTACTTTTTGCAATTCTAATGCAGTGTCATATGCCTTTTTCGTTTTTCCTTGCTCGCTGTATAATAAGATTAGTTTTAAATACTCTGCTTCACTCTTAGGGTTTGAAGCGATATTTTTTTCTATTTCTTTTACCTGACGCTTGGTATTGCCAGATAGTACATATAAACGATTCTTAAGCCGATCTCTATACACATCGGTTCCTATCTCTTTGTCCAATTCTTCTATAAGGTCTAGGGCTTCTTCATACCGTTTTGTGCTTGTATAGATACGCGCAAGATCTTCTTTGTATTGCACATCAAAGAGAACCAATCGCTTCACAGTTTGTTCTGCAGCTTCATAGTCTTGTTCCATAAAATAAACCTCATAAAGAGCTTCTAATACATCCTTATCATCAGGTTTAAGATCTAAGAAGGTCTTAAAATCATCTATAGCCTCATCGTAATTCTTTAAAAACATGTGATTTTTACCTCTTTCAAAATACAGAATAGGTCTCTCTGGTTCTAATGCAATACACGTATTTAAATTTGTAATTGCACGTTCATAGTTCTCAATTCCTTTTTGTTTGAGGGCCTCAAAAAAAGCGGTCTGAAACTCATCTGACACATCACCTAGATCGTCAACGTTTTCATCTGCAAATGGAGTTTGTTCCAGTGGTTGCTGAGCGTAAGCTCGCTTTCGCGAAAGCGAAAAACAAACAATCAATATTAATATATAAACTCCTCTTTTCATCTATTTTATTACTTCATAACCGTATAATCACCAAGGCTTACTCGACTATGATTCCCATCATATTGAACTTTATTCCCGATCATTGCTTCTGTCCACTGAGCATTTTTAATATGGCTGTCTTTTTGAATCAAGCTATGAGTGATTGTACTGTCTTCAATAGTTGTGCCAGCTCCTATCGCAACACCTGGGCCTATGGTTGCATTCTTAAGAACTACATTTTCTCCAATAAAGCAAGGCTCAATGATTGTTGAGTTTTCATTTACAACAGAATCTGCAACGAGTTGCTCCTCATTCTCATCATGTAAGAACTGTAACATCTTACTATTAGTATCTATGGCTACTTCTTTATTACCGCAATCCATCCACTCTGTGACTGTACCAGTTTTGAAAATACGCCCTTCTGCCATCATTTTCTTGATGCCGTCATTTATTTGATACTCACCACCATTCATTAAGTTTTCATCAAGAACTTCTTGAAGCTTCTCCTTTAAAACGGCCACATCCTTGAAATAGTAGATACCTATTACTGCTTGGTCTGACACAAAATCTTTAGGCTTTTCTACAAGCTCAATAATCTCATCTTTTTCATTGAGCTTTACAACTCCATAAGCTTCTGGATTAGGTACTTTTTTTGTCCAGATCACGCTGTCTGCATCCGGATCGAGTTCTAAGTCTGCGCGTATTAAGGCATCTGCATATGCAATTACAGCTGGACCAGAAAGTGATGGTTCTGCACTCATAATCGCGTGACCCGTACCCAATGGTGCTCCCTGACGATAGATAGACGCCTTTGCGCCTAGACTCTGTGCAAGTTCCTCTAACTGTGCAATTACGGCATCTCCAAAAAAGACAGGATCGCCTAGAACAAAGGCAATCTCATCAATAGGTTGCTTTAAAATTTTTGCGATATCGCGCACAAGTCTGTGCACTATAGGTGCTCCTGCTACGGGAATCAATGGTTTTGGTATGGTTAAACTATGCGGGCGGAGGCGTGAGCCTAGACCTGCCATGGGTACTATTATTTTCATATTTTGATTTTGTATTGATGTGTTGTTTCCAACTAACTTCTTTTATTGATCTATTTAACTCCTGTACTCCCAAAACCGCCTACACCACGATCTGTGCTTGATAGTTCTGTTACTTCTTCCCACTGTCCCTGCTCGTGCTTTGCAATTACCATTTGAGCAATGCGCTCTCCATTCTCAATCGTAAAGGGCTCGTTTGAAAGATTTACGAGAATCACTCCCACTTCACCACGATAATCTGCATCTATCGTTCCAGGTGCATTAAGCACGGTGATTCCTTTTTTGGCAGCGAGACCGCTTCTTGGTCGTACTTGGGCTTCAACTCCAATAGGGAGCTCCATAAAGATCCCTGTAGGGATGATTGCTCTTTCTAAAGACTGTAGTGTAATAGGCTCTGTTATATGGGCTCTTAAATCCATTCCCGCACTAGCGATAGTCTCATAGTGTGGAAGCGCGTGTGAACTTTTATTTATGACTTTTATTTTCATTTTAGACGGTGGTCTTTAGTCCATAGACTTTATTTATTTCTTTTTAATAATCGCAGCAATAGCTCTTTTTCGCGAAAGCTAATAACCCCTACTAATATGATGGTCATTGCCAATCCTACAAGATACAACTGCACAGAACCTACACCAAAATATTCCCTGAATCCATAAAAAAATATACAAGAAAACGTAATGCTAAGCACGAGGTACAAAAGTATATTTTTTATATCATAAGGAACAGCTAAATGTTTGCGTCCCGTTAAATACGATACCATCATCATGAGTCCGTAAGCTCCACAAGTAGCAATGGCACTTGCTAGGTAGCCTATAGTTGGTATGAATGTAATATTTACTACAATTGTTAATATGGCGCCAGCTACCGAAATGTAAGCTCCATATCGCGTTTTATCCGTTACTTTATACCATACGGAAAGTGTTTGATATATTCCAAAAAACAAATAAGCGATCAATACTAACGGAACAACGTCCATCGCTTCCCAATACACTTCTTTTGTGAGTAATAACGGCTTAATGAGATCAACCAGAACGATATATGTAAATAATGCGATTGTACCCAAGATGACAAACATTTTTGTAATCTGAGCGTACATCTGTGTTGCATTCTCATTTTTTGATTCGCTAAAGAAAAACGGCTCTACTCCAAGTTTAAATGCTGTGGCAAATAAGGTCATACCTACCGACAAGCGATAACAGGCAGAATAAATTCCTACTTGAGCCTCTGCGATATCTTCTGGGAGGAGTTTTTGAAGTAAAATTTTATCAAAGGTCTCATTAACTGTAAAGGCAAGACCAGCAATTAAAATAGGTGCTCCATACCTTACCAATTTTTTCCATAGAACAACATCAAACTCCCATTTTGAAAAGTTAGGTTTTGAGACAATTATAAAAGTAATACTACTTGCTGCAAG
>CAWUIT010000033.1:0-15741 GCA_963922345.1 uncultured Dokdonia sp.
ATTTTTATAAGCGCTTAAACTATACAATGACCTATACATTAACCACATATTCTAAGAGACTTCTTGCAGATACACTTACACCAGTGTCAGTATATCTCCGCCTTAGAGATCGCTTTCCTAATAGCTTGCTACTTGAAAGTAGTGACTATCACGCAAACGACAATAGCTTTAGTTACATCTGTTGTAATCCCATCGCCTCTATAGCCGTAGGAAAAGGAAAGATCACTCAGCTTTTTCCAGATGGTACTAGTAAGGTGAATACTATCACCTCAGAAACTAATGTGTTGCAAACTTTAGACGCTTTCGCGAAAGCTTTTAAAGCCTCAAAAACAGACCATAAGTTTATCAACAATGGACTATTTGGCTATCTCGCTTATGACTCCGTTCAATACTTTGAAGATATTGAAATCTCTAAAAAAGAAGGAGATCTAGATATTCCAGATATATACTATGCCGTCTATCAAAATATAATCGCCATTAACCATTTTAATAATGAAGCGTACCTATTTTGTCATAGCACAACTGGCGAAAATAACATTGACGAAATTGAGCAGATGCTCAAGTCTAAAAATTTCGCCGAGTTTAATTTTGCCCGTAAAAATGATCTCACTAGCAATATCACAGATGCAGATTATAAATCACTCGTAGAGACTTGTAAAAAACACTGCCAGCGTGGTGATGTTTTCCAGATCGTACCTAGTAAGCGTTTTTCTCAACAATTTACTGGTGATGAGTTTAATGTATACCGCGCTTTAAGAAGCGTAAATCCTTCTCCATATCTGTTTTATTTTGATTATGGTGATTATAAAATTTTTGGATCCTCCCCAGAAGCTCAGATCATCGTGCAAGATGGAAAAGCAGAAATCCACCCCATCGCAGGTACATTTAAGAGAACGGGTAATGATGAGCAGGACGCACTACTGGCTAAGGAACTAGCAAAAGATGAAAAAGAAAATTCTGAACACGTCATGCTTGTCGATCTTGCTAGAAATGATCTTTCGAGAAATGGTCACGATGTTGTGGTAGAAACCTATAGAGAAGTTCAATTTTTTTCTCACGTTATCCACTTAGTGAGCAAAGTAACTGGTCAAATGCACGCTAATAGTAACACCCTTCAAGTTGTGGGTGACACATTTCCTGCAGGAACTTTAAGTGGTGCTCCAAAACATATGGCGATGCAACTGCTGGAAAAATATGAAAATAGAAATAGAACATTTTATGGTGGCGCCATAGGCTTTATGGACTTTTACGGTAACTTTAATCACGCCATTATTATAAGATCTTTTTTAAGTAAAAATCACACGTTGCACTGGCAAGCAGGAGCAGGTGTAGTCTCTGGCAGTGATGCTTCAAAAGAGTTACAAGAGGTATATAATAAATTAGGAGCACTCAATAAGGCGCTCGATATTGCAGAAGATATATAAAATGAAAAAAATACTCGTTATAGATAATTACGACTCCTTTGTATATAATCTCGTTCACTATCTAGAGGAACTAGATTGTCAAGTCACTGTAAAACGTAATGATCAATTTGCTCTCAAAGAATGTGAAAATTACGACAAGATATTGCTCTCCCCGGGACCTGGAATACCAGAGGAAGCCGGGTTACTCAAAGAGGTAATCAAAACCTATTCTGGCAAAATCCCAATACTAGGTGTTTGCTTAGGGCAGCAAGCGATAGGTGAGGTTTTTGGGGGAACGCTAATTAACCTTGATAAAGTTTTTCATGGGGTTTCTACTCAAATTAAAATCACGCAGCCCGATACTAAGCTATTTCAAGGATTAGGAACATCTATCCCTGTAGGGAGATATCACTCTTGGGTAGTAGCAACAGACAATTTTCCAGTATTATTAGAGGTAACCGCTGTAGATCAAAATGGACAGATTATGGCTTTAAGACATCGAGAGCTCGATGTACAAGGCGTGCAGTTCCATCCAGAATCTGTTCTCACTCCCGATGGTAAAACAATGATAAAGAACTGGGTAAATGCATAAATAAGCACCTATGAAAACTATTATCTTTCTTCTGCTTAGCGCTATCTTTTTAATAGGAGGATGCGAGAGCACACAATCGAAATCGACTCCAGAGTCTCAAGATGAGCCTGTAATCATAATTGACGCACTTCCAGAACCCCTTACGGAAGTAGTAGAAGAAGATAATGTAAGCGATGCTAGTAAAAAGCTCATTTTTAATACAAAGCTAAGTGTAAATCCAGGACAGCCTAATTGGGTTTTATTTTCTAATGGAACCTATATACTATTTCCTAAAGGAACCTCTGCTGGAGATATGCGCCAGAGCGCTTTAGGCATATTACAGCGGTACAGCAATCAATCGTTTAAAGTAAATAAATCACCTCTTGTAAAAGGATGGGTTGCTAGTACAAAAAATGGTATTTACAATTATGTCTCCCTCTCACAAGCTAGTTCTAGGCAAGCTTCCAATCGAGAGCTGGCAGGCATTGGTAAGAAAAACGTTTTAAAAGATAAGAGCAACCCCATAATCATTCATATTAATCTCCCTAAGCAATAGTGACAATACAATTGTTTATAAGGATAAAATACGCTTTCGCGAAAGCGCACTAATAATGAAACATATACTCAATAGATTAATTAATCACGACCAGCTCACAAAAGCTGAAAGTAGAGAAGTACTCGTAAATATCTCTGAAGGTAAGTACAATCAAAGCCAGATTGCCTCTTTTCTAACAGTATATATGATGCGTAGCATTACTGTAGAAGAGCTTGAAGGTTTTAGAGATGCCTTGCTGGATCTCTGTCTTGCTGTAGACTTTTCGGCTTATAATGCGATAGATTTGTGTGGAACTGGCGGCGATGGTAAAGACACATTCAATATTTCTACCCTATCCAGTTTTGTAACGGCTGGCGCAGGTATTAATGTGACTAAGCACGGGAACTATGGCGTAAGCTCAGTGAGTGGTAGTAGTAATGTGATGGAACATTTAGGTATTAAATTTTCTAATAACTTTGATTTTCTCAAACGCTCTATGGATGAAGTAGGTATGTGTGTATTGCACGCCCCTCTATTTCACCCTGCGATGAAAAACGTGGCTCCTATACGTAGAGAGTTAGCCGTGAAGACCTTTTTTAATATGCTTGGTCCTATGGTAAACCCAGCGTTTCCTAGCAATCAGCTAGTGGGCGTTTTTAACCTAGAACTTGCCAGAATGTATGGGTATCTGTATCAAAAAGGGAATAAAAATTTTACCATACTCCACGCACTTGACGGGTATGATGAGATCTCTCTTACTGGACCTACCAAAGCAATTACTAATGAGACAGAAATGATGCTACGTCCAGCAGATTTTGGCGTAAGCCCACACCTGCAAAAAGATATTTATGGAGGTAATAGCATCGAAGAGTCTGCTCAAATCTTTATAAAAGTAATCTCAGGTAATGGAACCGATGCACAAAATAACGTGGTCTCTGCAAATGCAGGAATGGCTATTGCAACCGTAAAAAAACTGTCCCCACAGGAAGGATTTGAGAAGGCCAGAGAAACCCTCCTTTCTGGTAAAGCAAAAGAGAAACTTGAACACCTTATCAAATTAAGTAGTACGATATCTTAACTCTTAAACGTCGCAAATCATTAAAATCACGATCCACTTATACTATGACTATACTAGAAAAAATAACGGCAGATAAGATTAAGGAAGTTGCCTTAAAACGTAGTATCGTTCCTATAAAACAGCTAGAGCAGTCTGAGCTGTTTGAAAGAACAACCCTATCACTAGCCAGTGCAGTGAGAGAAGGTTCTGGGATTATTGCAGAACATAAGCGCCGGTCGCCTAGTAAGTCTGTAATTAATAATAGTTTAAGTGTTCAAGATGTGGCACGTGGGTATGAGCAAGCGGGCGCTAGCGGGATGTCTGTGCTTACAGATGGTAAGTATTTTGGTGGATCGCTAGACGATTTACTTCTAGCCAGAGCAACAAGTAAGTTTCCATTATTACGCAAAGAGTTTATTGTAGACGAGTACCAAATACTTGAAGCTAAGGCATACGGAGCAGATGCAATCCTACTTATTGCAGCTACGCTTTCGCAAAAGCAAATTAAACAGTTTTCTACCCTTGCAAAAAGTCTCAACTTAGATGTCCTCTGTGAATCGCACACAGAAGAAGAGTTAGAAAAATCAATATTCACTTCGGTAGACTTACTTGGGATCAATAATAGAAATCTTAAAACATTTGAAGTAAGCCTGCAAACTAGTAAAGATCTTGTAAAACGGATTCCAAACGACTTTGTAAAAGTATCTGAGAGTGGCATAAGCTCTGTAACCGCAATTAAAGAATTAAAACCACATGGTTTCCAGGGCTTTTTGATAGGTGAAAATTTTATGAAAACTGATAATCCAGGAGATGCTGCTAGCGCATTTATTAAAGAAATAAACCGATGACTATTTTTTATGCTTTGCGTGGTATGCGGTATTTACTATGGAGCGGTATTGCGTATATAATGATGAGTATACTTATCTTCTTAGTAGGTGATCTAAGCAGTTTTGACTGGATCTGGTTTGTACTCGGGATTATACACCTGCTCTTGTATTTTTATCAAAAACACAAAGGATATCTCACCATTAAAGATGGCCTCATAAAAAAGCACGATTTTACATTTGAAAAAATGCAAGTAAGCGACATTAAGACGGTAAAATATTTTGCTGGAGACTATGTCCTTAAGAGTCAAAAAAAGAAAATGACCATCAATAAAGAGCTCCTTGACGAGGATGCCATAATGTATTTTGAGCAACTATTAAAAAAATATCCTACGCAATGAAACTCAAAATCTGCGGTATGAAATATAACACCCAAGAAGTTGCTGCACTGCAGCCTGACTATCTGGGGTTCATATTTTATGACAAGAGCAAAAGAGATTTCGGCGAGCTAATTGTTCCAGAGATTTCTGAGGATATAAAACGTGTGGGTGTATTTGTAGATGCAGATATCGCTTTCGCGAAAGCAAAAATTATTAAACATAATCTTGACATTGTACAGTTACACGGAGGCGAATCTCCTGAGTACATAAAAGAATTGAACACAAACCTTAAGGTGTGGAAAGTTTTTAGCATTAAGGACCGTTTTGATTTTGAGCAGCTCCTCCCCTACGAAGGCTTAGTAGATGCTTTTCTTTTTGACACAAAAGGCAAAGAAAAAGGTGGTAACGGCTATACCTTTGACTGGAGCGTTTTAAAAAAATATACATCACAAACGCCTATTATTTTGAGTGGAGGGATTGGGCTTGAGGAAGTAGGTAAAATCAAAGACATCATGGCGAGTGACTTACCTATTATAGCGCTAGATGTAAACAGTAAATTTGAAGATAAACCTGGATTAAAAAATATTGAAAAATTAATCGAATTTAAAAAAGTATTAATGCTATGATACTAGAAAAGAATACCAGTTACCAAGCAGATGAGCGAGGATATTATGGAGATTTTGGCGGTGCCTTTATTCCAGAAATGCTCTATCCCAATGTAGAAGAGTTGCGCTCTCAATATGTAGAGATTATGCAAGAAGACTCTTTTCAAAAAGAATTTAAGCAGTTACTTAAGGATTATGTAGGCAGACCTACACCACTCTATCTTGCAGAACGTTTTAGTAAGAAATATGGTTGCAAGGTCTATCTTAAAAGAGAAGACTTATGCCATACTGGAGCTCATAAAGTAAATAATACCATTGGCCAGATCTTGATGGCAAAGCGTCTAGGCAAAAATCGCATCATTGCCGAAACAGGTGCAGGCCAGCACGGGGTGGCCACAGCTACGGTATGTGCCCTTATGGGATTAGAATGTATCGTTTATATGGGAGCTACAGACATCAAGCGTCAAGCCCCAAACGTCGCCCGAATGAAGATGCTAGGAGCCACTGTGAGACCAGCAGAATCCGGAAGTAAAACATTAAAAGATGCTACAAATGAGGCCATACGCGACTGGATTAACAATCCTGTAGACACGCATTACATCATAGGTTCTGTAGTCGGGCCACACCCTTATCCAGATATGGTAGCACGGTTTCAGGCCATTATTTCTGAGGAGACAAGGAAACAATTACTAGAAAAAGAAGGACGCGAGAACCCAGATTATGTAGTCGCTTGTGTGGGTGGCGGTAGTAATGCTGCTGGCATTTACTACCATTATCTTGATCAACCAGATGTGGGAATCATTGCTGTAGAAGCAGCAGGTAAGGGTATAGATACTGGAGAAAGTGCAGCTACCTCTGCTTTAGGCCGTGAAGGTATCATACACGGTAGTAAGACTTTATTGATGCAAACAGACGATGGCCAGATTACAGAGCCTTACTCTATTTCGGCGGGTCTTGATTATCCTGGAGTGGGTCCTATGCACGCAAATCTTTACAGATCTGGACGTGGGGAGTTTATATCGGTCACAGATGATGCTGCGATGCAAGCTGGCTTAGAGTTGAGTAAACTAGAAGGTATAATTCCAGCAATAGAAACAAGCCACGCCCTCGCAATTTTTGAAACAAGAAAATTTAAAAAAGACGATGTGATTGTGATCAATCTCTCTGGTAGAGGTGACAAGGATTTGAGCACATATATTGAATATTTTAATTTATAAATCTCGCTTTCGCGAAAGCATACAAATGAACAGAATACTTAAAAAACTTAAGGCAGATACTAAGCTCCTTTCGATCTACTTTACGGCGGGATATCCCAATATAGACGATACGGTGACTATTTTAACCCAGCTACAAGAATCTGGTGTTGATATGGTAGAAATAGGATTGCCTTTTTCAGATCCATTAGCAGATGGACCTACAATTCAAGAGTCTAGTACCGCTGCTCTTAAAAATGGAATGACCACAGAAAAGCTCTTTAGTCAACTTGATGGCATTCGTGACTCCATTGACATACCACTCATTGTGATGGGATATTTTAACCCGATGTTGCAATATGGGGTAGAAAAATTTTGCAAACGATGTCAAGAAATCGGTATAGACGGTATCATTATGCCCGATCTCCCACTTGCAGAATACGAAAATCAGTACAAAGCCATTTTTGAAAAATATGGATTGATTAATGTTTTTCTCATCACGCCGCAAACTAGTGATGAGCGCATTAAGCAGATTGATGTGGCAAGTAATGGCTTTATTTATATGGTAAGTAGCGCAAGTACTACTGGTAGCACTAGTGGTTTTACTAATGACACTTCAGACTATTTTGAGCGTATTGCAGCAATGGAGCTGGAGAGTTCACAAATAGTAGGATTTGGTATAAGTGATGCAGCCACGTTTAGTGCAGCGACGCAACATCAAAAAGGTGCAATTATAGGTAGCGCTTTTATAAAGCACCTCACAAAAAATGGTGCGCAAAGTGTGAAAGACTTTATCAAACAGATTAGATAGCAACTTTAACCCAACACTAACAAGCGCTTAACAGCTCTTAACACTTATGTTCTTTATATTTAATGAAATAAAAAAGAAAAAAATATGGAACGTAAATTTGAAAGAAAAGTAGAACAAACTAATCCTACTAACCCTACTGGAAATGTAAATCAAGAAACCAATAAGTTTGACATTGATGAAGATACTATTAAAGATCAACAAAACAAGAAATAGTAAAATCACTATATATAGAAAAACCGCTTTATAAGCGGTTTTTCTATTTCTACAATTATTGTTCTATTGATTGGCTTTTAGATCTTCCCAAATTCTATTTGCAGAGGGCTTCACTATATCAGGTACCAGACCAGAGCAATCTCCTCCATTACGCACTACATCCCTTACAATTGAAGAAGATATATAACTCTTACCTGAACTTGTAAGTAAGAATACGGTTTCTATGCCAGAAAGCTTCCTATTGGTGTGGGCAATAGCTTTTTCAAATTCAAAATCTCCAGGATTGCGCAGACCTCTTAAAATAAACTCACTTTGTTGTTCTTTACAGAAATCTACTGTAAGTCCTTTATAGGTCTTTACTTTAATACCTTTTTCATTTTTAAACGTATCTTCTAGAAATTCTTTACGCTGTTCTAGCGAAAACATATAGTTTTTATCGGCATTTACCCCAATAGCAAGAATTATCTCATCAAAGAGTGTCAAACCACGCTCTATAATATCATAATGACCTAACGTAATTGGATCAAAACTTCCTGGAAAAACAGCTCTTTTCATAATTCAAATTTTAAAATCAACAGGCACTAGTATTTAGAAGGTATTACATTTTATAAAGTTCCAGCAATACACGCTTCAATAGAATGTCCAAAAACTTCTGACAATGTGAGTCCGGCTGCTTTAAATTCTCTAGGTATAATACTTTCTTTAGATAATCCCGGATTGGTATTTACTTCGACAAAATGGGGAGTATCATTATTAAAAATAAAATCAATACGACAGATACCTCGCAAATTGAGCAAGTCGTAAATGCCTTTTGTAAGTTCTTGAACTTCCTTTGTTTGATTTTCAGAAAGTCTTGCGGGAACTATTTCTTGTGATTTACCAGAATACTTAGCTTCTAGACTAAAAAAATCTCCATCAGGAACAATCTCACAAACAGGTAAAACTTGCGTTCCCTCTCCAAAATTATATACCCCAACAGATACCTCTTTCCCGCTTAAAAAAGACTCTATTAATATTTGATCGTCTTCTATAAAAGCGTGATCTAATGACGCTTCCAGATCGCCTTCTTTATATACTTTACTTATTCCATAACTTGAGCCAGCACGATTAGGCTTAACAAAACAAGGATATCCTATTTTTTCGGCAATGGCTTGTTTTAACTCCATATCGACTGTATCCCCTTGATTAAGGTACACAGATTTTGCCATAGGCACCCCATAAGAACTCAGTACACTTAGAGTATCCCTCTTATTAAACGTAAGGGCGCTTTGATAAAAACCACAACTGGTCTGAGGTATTTCTAAAAGCTCAAGATATGCCTGTAGTTTACCATCTTCACCTGGCGTGCCGTGTATTGTATTATAACAAGCGTCAAAGGTAATTTTCTGTCCAGAATCATTAGTAATACTAAAGTCCTCTTTGTTTATAAAGTATCTTTTGTTCTCAGAAACGCACACCCATTCTTCTTTTAAAATATGTACAGGATAGACGTTGTACACATTTTTATCAAGAGCGCTTACCACAGTTGCACCACTATTGAGCGATATCTCATACTCGCTGCTATAACCACCCATTAAAACGGCAATATTTTTTTTCTGCACTTTCGTGAAAATTTGACAAGACAAAACTAAATCTGTCTAGTTAACGTTATTGTAAAAATAGGTATAATCATACCTACACCAAATAGACCATCTATTTTATATATTTGCACTCCTAACCACATCCCTTTATGAGTTTTGTAAAATTTCTAGTCAGCAAGACATTTCTTAAGCAAATTGTTCTCGCTATAATAATTGTTATAGCATTGATATTTTTAACGCGATGGTGGTTAGGTCAAACAACAAATCACGATGAACGTATTGCTGTGCCTAATGTAAAGGGTATGACCCTAGATCTTGTTGCGCAAGAATTAGAAAATGCAAAACTGCGCTATTTTATAATAGACAGTGCAAACTTTAATCCCGATTATCCAAAATATTCTGTAATAGAACAAGAGCCTTATGCTGGAAAATTTGTCAAAGAAAATAGACAGATTTACCTGGTTTTAAACCCATCTGGTTATCAAAAAATGACAGTACCTCCTATTATAGGAAAAACACGTCGTCAGGCAGAACCTACACTTAAAGCTTTAGGGTTTGAAGTGGGCAGTATAAGCTACATAGATTGGATAGGAGAAGATGAAGTTAGAGAGCTACGCCATAAAGGTAAAAGAGTAAAACCTGGAGATCGCCTTGAAAAAACATCTGTAATTGATCTTGTATTAGGTAATGGAAAAGGTGATTATCGTGATGCCATATCCAGTGATGCATCCACTCAAAACTAACTAATGAGCAACGAGCAACTTATAGGTCCCGAAGAACAAGATGATGAGCTTTATGAGCATTACAGCTTTACAGCTAGTAAAGGGCAAGAGCCTCTCAGAGTAGATAAATTCCTTATGAATTTTGTTGAGAATGCCACCCGTAATAAAATCCAGAAAGCGGCAAAAGCAGGAAGTATTCAAGTAAATAATGTCGTTGTAAAACAAAACTATAGAGTAAAAGCTGGAGATGTCGTTCGAGCTATGTTTGAGCACCCTCCTCACGAGTTTTTATTAACCCCAGAAAATATTGAGCTTGACATTGTTTATGAAGATGATCAATTACTCGTTGTAAATAAACCAGCTGGGATGGTGGTACACCCTGGACATGGCAATTATTCTGGGACCTTAATTAATGCACTCATTTATCACTTTGAAAATTTACCTAATAATTCAAGTGAACGGCCTGGATTAGTACATCGTATTGATAAAGATACTAGCGGTCTGCTAGTCGTAGCAAAAACTGAGCTTGCAATGGCTCACCTCTCCAAACAATTTTTTAATAAAACAACAGAGCGTGAGTATGTAGCAATCGTTTGGGGTAATGTAAAAGACGATAAAGGTACCATCGAAGGCAACATAGGTCGCCATCCAAAAAATAGATTACAAAATACGGTCTTTGAAAACGATGACGAAGATCAAGGAAAACCAGCAATTACACATTATAAAGTTCTGGAACGTCTAGGGTATGTCACCCTTGTAAGCTGCAAACTTGAGACGGGACGTACGCATCAAATACGTGTCCATATGAAGTACATAGGTCACACCCTATTTAATGATGAGCGTTATGGAGGCGATGCTATTTTAAAAGGAACTACTTTTACAAAGTACAAGCAATTTGTAGATAACTGCTTTAAGATATTACCCCGACAGGCACTTCACGCAAAAACACTCGGTTTTGTTCATCCCACCACAGGAGAGTACAAACGTTTTGAGACAGATATCCCACAAGATATGATGGGATGTATAGACAAGTGGCGTTCATACGCTACACATAGTAAGGAATAATAAGACTTTTTCGCTTTTCGCGAAAGCGTTATATATCCACCCACGTTCGTATCGATCTTGTTATAATCAAAATCAATAATGAGCACCTCAATTCCTTAGGAGAATTAGTAACTTTGATAGAAAAATAAGTCTATATGAAAATCGTTGTTTCTCCTGCAAAGTCTCTCAATTTTGATGATAAATTACCTACCACAAGAGCGACGCAGCCTCAATTTCTAGAGGAAGCAAAAAAACTCAACAGCAAGTTATCGAACACAACTAAAAAGGATATTCAAACGTTGATGAGCATAAGTGAAAAACTTGCCGATTTAAATTACCAACGTTATCAAGACTTCACCACCCCATTTACAAAAAAAAATGCCAGACCAGCAATATATGCGTTTGATGGAGATGTCTATACGGGACTAGATGCTTATACAATCCCAACAGATAAGCTTGATAGATTGCAGGATACGCTTAGAATTTTAAGCGGTTTGTATGGCATACTAAGACCGCTCGATTTAATGCAAGCATATAGACTTGAGATGGGCACAAAACTAGAATATTATAGTAATGACAATCTGTATGAATTCTGGGGAGATAAGCTCACCGAAAGTATTAATAAAGAACTTGCAGACGACGAACTTTTTGTAAACCTAGCAAGTCAAGAGTATTTTAAATCAATTAATGTAGATAAGTTAAAAGTGCCAGTGATCACTCCTATTTTTAAAGATTTTAAAAATGGTAAGCTCAAAATAATTGCTTTTTATGCAAAAAAAGCTAGAGGATCTATGGTGCGTTACATCATAGACAAAGACGTAAATAATCTTGACGGCTTAAAAGGATTTGACTACGACGGGTATGCCTATAGTGAAAAGGAATCTAATCCCGACAAAAACGAATTTGTATTTACTAGATAAGCTTAGCGCTTCTCCATTTTTGCGGCTTCCTTGGCTTTTTTACGTCCTTTTTTTCGGCGTCTAGCGCCAAAGGTACCTCTACTTATCTTACCGCGTCTCGATTTTTTATCACCTCTTCCCATACTATAGTATTATTTGATTTTATGTACCTTCAATGTACAAACTTTGATAGATAATGTCAACGCTGTTTAAACATACGCATCCTTATCCACCTTTTAATCTAGAAGGAGCAACAAGGCTTATAGTAGGTACATTACCACCGCCTCGCTTTACTACAGGTGATTTAAAAAAAGGAGACGTAGATTTTTGTTATGGTAGTATAGATGGCCAGCTCTGGCCCATTCTAGATAAAATCTTTGATCTGGGATTAAAATTTGAAACTACACAAGAAGCTATAACGCAACGCAAAAATTTTCTCATTAATAACAGCATAGGTATTTGTGACATCGTTCAATCTTCAGAAAGAGTAAAGATCGATGCATCAGACATTGGGATGACTAATATTACAAGAAGAGATATCTTCAAATATCTCAAGGCTGCCCCAAAAGTAGACACCTTACTTTTCACTGGAGGTAATAGTAAAAACGGTCCTGAATACCACTTTAGAAAAGCTTGTAAAGAAGCTGATATAAAATTTAAAGAAGTTAATAATACTGTACCTAGAGTACACACCTTTGATTTTGACAATAGAACCTTTCAAACGGTTTCTCTTACCGCTCCCTCTGGTGCAGCAAATCGAGCCGTAGGAAGCTTACCCCTCTATAAGAAACTTAAGGCCGAAAATCCTTCTTTCAACACTATTGATTTTAGGGTACTGCAGTACACTCCCTATTTTAAATAAATTTTACGCTTTCGCGAAAGCGTGATAGCAGTTTTTGCATCAGTAGTCTCGCATTTCATTTCGGTGAAAGGTTTCCTTCAAAAATTAACATTTATAGGATTATAAATAGATAAAAGTTTGGTCAATACTAGTTTATATTTTGACATGAAATTAAATTATTTATTCTAGTCTCTTTTGGTATCGATTGCAGTCACGTGGATAATCGACGATATACGTCTTTCAAAATTTAACATTAGTGATAAACCTCTCTATCTCCTTTTTTCCCTCGCTAGGGCATTTACCTATAGGGCTTAGCGCTATTTCTGACAGAAATTTCTTACTAATCGTATTTAACAGAAACCACTTGTAGTAAGTACATTTAATACTTCATTAATTGGGGGATTAATATGAGACAAATTACTTTAGCGATACGCATATTTTTGATATGCGGTATCTTTTCGACTTCATTTGCACAAAATGCGCCTACGTTTGACAATTGTCCTAACATGGCAATCACACAAACAACAGACCCAGACTCCTGTGATGCTGTAGTTACATTTCCAGTAATTACTGCAACAGATCCTGATACTGGAAATCCAGTTACTGTAAATCAAGAGTCCGTTTTAGGGAATGGCGACACTTTCCCCCTAGGTGACACCATTGTTGAGTATTCTGCTACAGATGGAGATGGCACAACGCTTTGTACATTCACTGTGACCGTTACAGATGGTCAATCTCCTACTGCAAATTGTGTTGCTCCATTTACTATTACACTCGATCAAGATGGCTTAGCAACCATTACTCCTGCAACTATTGATAATGGGTCTACAGATAATTGCCCTGATCCAGCATTAACTATTGATATTGACACTTTTACTTGTGCAAATCTCGGAGATAATGTCGTAACGCTTACGGTTACAGATGCTGCAGGTAATGCTGATACCTGCACAACGACAGTGACGGTACAAGCAGGTGCTCTAGACATTACGTGTCCTGCAGATATAGTATTGAACCTCTCCGAAAATGTTGCAGCTGTGGTTCCAGCCTCGGCTTCGACCTCCTTTACTCCCGTTTTTGGGAGTTCGTTAAATAACACTTTTAATGGATCGGGATTATCTGAGTTTCCAAGTTTCACTGCAACTCACGATGGTACAGTCCCAGCTAACTCTTTCATTGGTGGTGGGACAAGCGGTATAATTGATTTTAATCTAGGTGCCGTTGAGAGTGTAAATGGAATTTATATTTGGAATCAAAATGCTGGAGGTCCAGGTGCTTCTGGAACTTCAGGAATCCAAGATGTAATTATAAGCGCTTCAACTAATGGTACAGACTTTATTGCAATTCCTGGAGCCCCATCTACATTTAATCAAGTAATTGTTAGTGAGAATGCACCGGTACAAGAGTTTACTTTTGAGCCCATAGATGCTTCCATCATTCGTATTGAAGTGATTAGTAATTATGGTGATGGAAACACTGGATTGGGCGAGATTGTCTTTTCAAGTATAACAGACGGTTGTGGTGCTATTATTACATATGATGCTCCTGTAGTTGCGACCAATTGTAATACGACTACTGTAACTCAAACATCAGGCTTTGCTAGCGGCAATCCATTTCCTGTTGGTACGACTACAAATACATTTATCGTAGATGACGGAAACGGGAATACAGCTACTTGTTCTTTTGATGTAACTATTATAGATGATGTAGCACCTGTTGCTTTATGTCAAGACATTACTGTTCAATTAGATAGTGCTGGAAATGCAACAATTACACCAGAGGAAATTGATAACGGCTCTATGGACAATTGTGGTACCGCAAATCTAGCGCTTAATATCACAGACTTTACTTGTGCAGAGCTAGGAGAAAATACGGTAATACTTACAGTAACTGATGATAATGGAAATAGTGCTACTTGTGAAGCCATCGTTACGGTAGAAAATAACAATGAACCCGTTACATTATGTCAAAACATCACTATCACTTTAGATGATAGTGGTATGGCAAGCATCCTACCATCAGACATTGATGGGGGCAGTATGGTAGCTTGTGGTGCACCTATACTCTCTGCAGACATTGTAGACTTTACTTGTGACAACTTAGGTGAAAACACAGTTACCTTAACAGTAACAGACGACCAAGGAAATAGTGCTACCTGTGAAGCTATTGTAACTGTTGAAAGTAATAGCATAACAACCATTACCTGTCCAGCAGATATAAACTTAAACCTTTCTAATGTTGCGACGCCTATTATTCCATCTTCTGCCTCAACGAGTTTTACAACCGCATTTAGTACAAGTTTAAATAATACATTTAACGGCAATGGATTAGAAACCTTTCCAGATCTCAACGCAAATCACGCAAATTCAGGAGTTACAAACTCTTGGATAGGGGAAGGAACATCTGGAACCATCACTTTCAATTTAGGTGGTACCCAAACAATTAGTGGCTTCTCATTTTGGAATCAAAATAACGGTGGACCTGGAGCAATGGGAACTTCAGGAATTCAAGACGTTATCATTTCTTCTTCTACTAATGGAACAGATTATTTCCCTATACCTGGTGCACCTTCCTCATTTGCACAGGTTACTGGAGATGGTCCAGTTGGTCCAGAACTATTCTCGTTTACGCCTATTATGGCTAGTAGTATTCGCATTACCGTACAATCTAATTATGGAGATGGAAATACCGCTTTCGCGGAAATAGCTTTTTCTGACGATACTCCAGGATGTGGTGCCATCGTTGCTTATGTAACACCTTTTTCTAATGCTGCCTGTAATGGAGGAGGTGACGTCACACAAACTGCGGGTCTTCCAAGCGGAAGCGCTTTTCCGTTAGGGACAACAGTAAATACTTTTGAAGTTGACAATGGCAGCGGTGGAACAGAAACTTGCTCTTTTACAGTTACAATTACAGATGATGTCGCGCCAGATGTTCTTTGCCAGAATGTAGAAATAACATTAGACGCAACTGGCAACGCTACCATTACTCCCGAAACAATAAATAACGGTACCACCGATAATTGTGGAGATGTTACCTTATCGATCGATCGAGATACCTTTACCT
>CAWUIT010000034.1:0-15715 GCA_963922345.1 uncultured Dokdonia sp.
CTCTAAATTCGCACAAATGTTAAAAAAACTTTAAATAAATGGAAACTTTAAAAACGATTAAAGTTTCCTACGTATTTTTGCACGCATATTTATGAAAGAGAAAATACTCCATACTGCTACCGAACTTTTTTTAGATCAGGGATTTAAGAGTATCACGATGGATGATATCGCCCGTGAGATGGGGATGTCTAAAAAGACCATATACAGTCATTACAGTAATAAAGAGGCGGTAGTCACTGCCAGTGCAGAGCATTTATTTAATAGTATTTGTGGGGGTATAGATCATATATGTGCTCGTAAATCAAATCCTATTGAGGAGTTGTATGATATAAAAAAATACGTGCTAGAACATCTCAAAGGGGAGCGCACCTCGCCTATGTATCAATTACAAAAATATTACCCCAAAATACACCAGACAATGCGCAAGGGGCAATATGATTACATGAATACATGTGTCACAGATAACTTGCAGCGCGGCATTGAGCAAGGTCTTTTTATAGATGATATCAATGTGCAATTTGTCTCTCGCATTTACTTTACTGGAATGACAGGTATCAAGGATGAGAGCATTTTTCCAAGAGCTACTTTTCCTGTGCACGATCTTTATGATATGTATTTAGAATACCACATCCGGGGTATTGTCACCCCAAAGGGAAGGAAAATACTTAACCAACTTATACAATCAAATCACGACTAGATGAAGCATCTATTTATAGTAAGCATGTTTTTTGTTTTCGCTTTCGCGAAAGCGCAAACGGCTAAAACTTTTACACTAGACCAGGCAGTAACCTTTGCCCTTGATAGTAATTATACGGCTATCAATGCCCGTAGAGATATTGCTAAAGCAATCAAGCAAAAGTGGGAAACCACCGCTGCGGGACTTCCGCAAATCAATGGGTCTTTTGATTACAACTATCAAATTAAACAACCTACCCAATTAATCCCAGCCGAATTTTTTGGTGGGGAGCCAGGTACATTTGCCCCAGTAGTTTTTGGGACACAACAAAACGCCACGGCGACGGCAACTTTGAGTCAGCTTATTTTTGATGGTTCATATCTAGTAGGTCTACAAGCCGCTAAAACATTTTTAGATTTTTCTGAAAATGCAAATGAAAAAACCCAGCTAGAAGTACGTAAGGGTGTTATTAATGCCTACGGGAGCGTGTTGCTTACCCAGGAGAGCATTAAAATTTTAGACCGTAATATTGCAAACCTTCGAGAAAATTTAAGAGAGACAAAAGCAATTTACGAAAACGGCTTTGCCGAAGAGGAGGATGTAGAACAACTACAAATCACACTTCAATCTTTAGAAAATCAACGTAGTAATACGCTACGAATGGAAGAGATTGCAAAACAAATGTTTAACCTCGCTTTGGGATTAGATATTAATACACCTGTAACCCTCGTAGAAGACTTAGATGCTCTTGCTACTCCTGCCTTGGGATTGCTTAACGATACTGTAAACCTAGAGCAGAATGTAGATTACAAAATAGCGACTAACCTTACAGAGCAAAGAGCTCTTGAGGTAAAGCTAGAAAAGAGTAAAGCGCTCCCTAGTTTATCTGGTTTTATCAATCTTGGAACTTTTGCAGGGCGTAATGAGTTTAATTTCTTTGACTCTGATGAGAAGTGGTTTGCACAATCTATCACAGGTTTCTCACTTAATGTACCCATCTTTAGCTCAGGAATGCGTAATGCAAAAACAGCGAGAGCAGAGATTGCTCTTGATCAAGCACAAACAGATAAGGAAGCGACGGAGCAACAGATTATGTTAGAATATGCCTCTGCAAAAAGTGACCACGAGCTCGCGATTGATAATTATACGACTGCTCAAAAAAATCTTGCCCTAGCACAACGCATTGAGGAGAAAAATCAAATAAAGTTTAAAGAAGGTATAAGCACAAGTTTTGATTTGAGACAAGCGCAGACACAATTGTATCAAGTCCAGCAAGAACTTATTCAATCTATGTTAAGCATCATTACAACAAAGGCAGACCTTGAAACAGTACTTAATGTACCTAATTATAGGATGAATTAATTGATGAATTTTGTAAAACTACCCAATTCATTATGAGTAACAACAATACAAATAACTATAGACCAACAGCAAAATATAATACTATGAAAAAATACCTAACTCTATTTCTTCTAGCCCTAATCATTATTTCTTGTGGTGATAAACCAGTAGATGTAGATGAATTAGTCGCGTCAAATGACCTAGAGGCCATTAAGGCAGAAAAGCAAAATCTTCAAGACCAAGCTACGGCATTACAGAGTAAGATTAAAAAACTCGATATGGTTATTGAAAAACAAGCGGTAAAAAAAGGAGGTCCTCTTGTAACAACAATGACAGTAAAGGATACGCTTTTTAACCACTATCTAGAGATACAAGGAAATGTGGAGACTAATCAAAATGTAATTGTAGCTGCCGAGTATGGTGGGGTGCTTACCCAAGCACTTGTACGTGAAGGTGATCAAGTGCGTAAAGGTCAAGTTCTAGCGCGTATAGATGATGGAGGTCTAAGTAGCCAGCTAGCGCAACTAGAAGTGCAATCCAACCTTGCTAAAACTACCTACGAGCGTCAAAAGCGTCTTTGGGATCAAAAAATAGGATCTGAGATTCAATTTTTAAATGCTAAGGCAAATTATGAGGCATCTCAATCTAGTATTAATCAGATCAAGGCACAGCTAGGTAAAGCGATCGTAAGAGCGCCATTTTCAGGAGTTATTGATCAAGTGATAACAGAGCAAGGAACTGCCGTGCAGCCAGGATCACAATTATATAGATTGGTAAATTTATCTGATATGCACATCAAAGCTTCTGTGCCAGAAAGTTACCTCTCTACAGTAAGGGAAGGAAAAACAGTGCTCGTAAATTATCCCGTATTGAACAAGACGGTAGAGTCCACCATTCGCCAGACTAGTAGCTTTATCAGTCCTGCAAACAGAACCTTTACTATTGAAGTAGATGTGCCTAATAAGGATAATGATGTAAAACCAAACTTAACCGCACAGCTCAAGATTAATGATTACACAAGTGAGGATGCTATTTTAATCCCACTAAGTGTTATTTCTGAAAATGCTGAGGGTGAGCAATATGTATATGTCGCTACTGCAAAAGAAGGTGCAGATCAAAAAATGGCAGTACGAACCATTGTTCAAACTGGAAAAACACAAGGAGATTTCATAGAAATAATTGAAGGATTGAACGCTGGAGATGAGATTGTAGTAAAAGGAGCTCGCAGTGTACAAGATGATCAAGAGATCAGAATCTCAAACAACTAAGAAGATGGCTGAAAAGAAAAAAAATAGCAAGCAAAAGCAGGTTGATAAAGAGTTTAAATTATCAAGCTGGGCAATTGATAATCCCACAGTAATTTGGGTAATTATGGCAATTCTTCTTGTTTTTGGAGGGATGGCTTATTATACAATGCCTAGAGAGAGCTTTCCGGAGATTAATGAAACTAAAATCTATATATCTGCTCCCTATCCTGGTAATACTGCAGAAGATGTAGAAAAGTTGATCGTTGATCCTCTTGAAGATCGTTTGAAAAATTTAACTGGACAAGTAGAAATTTTATCTACCTCTCAAGAGAATTATGCCCTCATCACTGTAGAATTTGATGAGGATATGAGTGTGGAAGAAGCAAAGCAAAAAGTAAAAGATGAGGTGGACCAAGAGACTTCTAATGAAGACTGGCCTACTTCAAATGGAGTAAAAGTAGAGCCCAATGTCTTTGACCTATCTATCTCTGAAGAAACTCCTATTCTCAGTGTTAATATCAAAGGGAACTATCAAGTTAATCAGTTAAAGCAGTACGCAGAGTACTTACAAGACGAGATAGAAGACTTGAAAGAGATCAAAGAAGCATCTATACGAGGTGCTCAAGATCGAGAGGTAGAGGTAGCCGTAGATGTCACAAAGATGATGGCTGCACAAGTGAGCTTTGATGATGTACTCAATAGTATACGCGGTGGTAACATGACCATGGCAGCGGGGAACTTAATTACAAGCGGGCAACGTCGTACGATTAGAATATTAGGAGAAATTGAAAAGCCTAGTGAGCTCAATAATTTTATTGTGAAGTCACAAAATGGTGCTGTTTATCTACGCGATATTGCGCAAGTAACTTTTAAAGAAGAAGACAAAACTACGTTTGCAAGAGAGTGGGGAGAAAACGTGGTTATGCTTGAGGTAAAGAAGCGCTCAGGTAAGAACATGGTTGATGCTGTAGAAAAGATAGATGGCATTATTGCAGATGCAACGGTAAATGTATTTCCACCAGATGTAAACGTGACGACTGCAAATGATCAATCTGAAAAAACAGTCAATCAAGTAAATGATCTTGTAAACAACATTATTTTCGGGATTATTCTTGTGGTAGGTGTCCTCACCTTTTTCTTAGGATTCCGTAATGCACTATTTGTTGGTTTTGCGATACCTATGTCTATGTTTATGTCATTTATGATCTTAAACGCATTAGGTTATACCATGAATACGATGATACTCTTTGCCCTCATAATGGGGCTAGGTATGCTGGTTGATAATGGTATTGTTGTGGTTGAAAACGTATACCGTTTAATGGATGAGGAGGGTATGTCTCGCATAGAAGCGGCCAAAAAAGGAATAGGAGAGATTGCATTTCCAATTATTATATCAACCATTACAACAGTTGCTGCCTTTGTGCCACTAGGGTTATGGCCGGGGATTATGGGGCAGTTTATGATATATTTCCCTATTACATTATCCGTAGTACTGGGATCATCTCTATTTGTTGCAATTTTTATTAACTCAATGTTGGTAAGTAAGTTTATGGATGTAAATGAGAAGGAGCTTTCGCGAAAATCTCTCATTCGTATTTCATTAGTCTTAATACCAATTGGAGTATTGATTTTACTCTTTGGAGGACCCGTTGCAGGACTGGGATCTGTAATGATATTTACGTCTATTTTATTGTGGCTTTACAGATATGGAATTAAAAGTGCTGCTACTTATTTTCAAAAAAACACCTTAGTTTGGTTAGAAAATAAATATCAGAGTTTTTTAAAGTGGGCGCTAGCTGGAAGAAAGCCTAGCTTACTAGTAGGAGCCACGTTCTTATTACTCATCTTAATATTTGTAGGGTTTGGAGCCTCTGTAGCTGCTAAAAGGACAAGTATTGAGTTCTTTCCAGATAATACACCCAACCAGATTATTGTCTACATTGAATATCCAGAAGGTACAGATATTGATAGAACCAATGAAGTAACTAAGGATATTGAAGAGCGTATGTATGAAGTACTAAACGCAGATCAATACGTTACTGATAGCGGTAGAAACTTCTTAGTCGAGTCTGCAGTGTCGCAAGTAGGAGAAGGATCTGGTAATCCTCAAACAGATGGTGGTAACGCTGCAGAGATGCCACACCGTTCTAAGATTACAGCAACAATGCGGGAGTATAAATTCCGTCAAGGAAAGGATACCGAGGTCTTACGGGAGAAAGTGCAGAATACACTTAGAGATGTTTACCCTGGTCTGGCTATTTCAGTAGAGAAGGATGCAGTAGGACCTCCTATAGGATATCCTATCAATATTGAACTTGAAGGTTCTGACTATGATGAGCTCATTGCTACTGCAGAGCAAATGCGACGTTTTATTAATGAGAAGAATATTGGAGGTGTAGAAGAGCTTAAGATTGATGTTAACCGCAGTAAGCCAGGAATGCAGGTGGTAGTAGATCGTGAGAAGGCTGGCGCCCTTGGTGTATCTGCTGGACAGGTAGGTAATCAATTGCGTCGCTCGCTTTTTGGAGAGAAGGCTGGTATTTATAAAGAAGATGGCGAAGATTATGATATAAATGTGCGTTTTGAAGAAGGCGATCGCTATAATACATCAAAGCTTTTTGATCAAAATATTACATTTAGAGATCCTGCCACTGGCCAACTTAAAGAGATTCCAGTTTCTGCAGTTTCAAAAAAGAAAAATAGCTCCTCTTTTAGTGCTATTAAGCATAGAGATACTAAGCGTGTAGTAACAGTATATTCTGGACTATCCCCAGGATATACAGATGCAGGAGCTGTGGTAGAGCAAGTGCAAGCGGCTATGCAAAGTTTTGAAGGAAAACCAGAATCGGTTAAAATTGATTATACCGGCCAGATAGAAGAACAAAATAAAGAAATGGCTTTTTTAATGAGCGCATTTTTTGGAGGGCTAGGCTTGATATTTCTCATTTTAATTTTCCAATTCAGTTCTATCTCTAAGCCTACAATGATTATGATTGCTATTTTCCTAAGCTTTATAGGTGTTTTTGGAGGTATTCTTTTAACAGGAGCTTCGTTTGTAATCATTATGTCTATGATGGGTATTATCTCGCTTGCTGGTATCGTTGTAAATAATGGTGTGGTCTTACTGGATTACACACAGTTACTTATTGATAGAAAAACGGTTGAGCTTGATCTTGAGGAGGATGAACTTCTTAACAAAGAACAGGTGACAGAGCTTATCGTAAAAGGGGGTCGTGCACGTTTACGCCCTGTATTACTTACCGCAATTACCACCGTTTTAGGGCTTATACCGCTCGCTATCGGGATCAATATAGACTTCTTCTCACTATTTGCAGAGTTTGATCCAAAATTCTACATAGGAGGAGATAATGTGATATTCTGGGGACCTCTAGCGTGGGCAGTAATCTATGGTTTGATCGTCGCTACCTTCTTGACATTAGTGGTTGTACCTCTGTTATTTTTAATAGTTTATAAAATAAAAATTAGAATTAGAGGAGGCAAAGACAAGGATCCAGAAAACTTGGAATATAAAGAGGCCGCATAATTTAAGCCCCCAATTTTAAAGGCACTTAGTTTTACTAGGTGCTTTTTCTTTTTAAGGGATTCACGCTTTCGCGAAAGCGTAACTCTTATTGTGAAAAACTAGGGATAACTCTATGGATACTTAGGGTCTAAGAGCAGTAGGAATACTGTATTTTTAAACTCCTTAAAACGATCTCGTGGCGACAAAGAAAGTGACTCCTCTAATGAAACAGTATAATACCATCAAGGGCAAGTATCCTGATGCGTTATTATTATTTAGAGTAGGAGATTTTTACGAGACTTTTGGTGAAGACGCCGTTAAGGCAGCAGGTATTTTAAATATTACCCTTACTAATCGAAACAACGGTGGTGAGCGTACAGAGCTTGCAGGATTCCCTCATCACTCTTTAAATACCTATTTACCAAAGCTGGTTAAGGCGGGTTGTCGTGTAGCCATATGTGATCAACTAGAAGATCCTAAACAGACTAAGAAAATAGTAAAACGAGGTGTTACCGAACTTGTTACGCCTGGCGTTGCCTTAAATGATGATATTCTATCTGCAAAAACTAATAACTTTCTAGGGGCTGTGTACTTTGCAAAAGGGAAGGTGGGCGTCTCTTTTCTAGATGTGTCTACGGGTGAGTACCTTACCGCACAGGGAGATGAGGCCTACGTAGATAAACTGCTACAAAACTTTGCTCCCAGCGAACTTTTAATTTCAAAAAAGCAGAAAAAAGATTTCATTGAGGCCTTTGGATCAGATTACCATTCGTTTTATCAGGAAGATTGGGTGTTTCAAATAGACTACGCTACAGAGTCTTTGCACAAGCATTTTAATGTAAATTCTCTCAAGGGTTTTGGTGTTGAACACCTTACAGAGGGTATTATAGCAGCTGGAGCAGCCTTACATTACTTAGGAGAGACGCAGCATCACAAATTAAAGCATATAACCAAACTCAGCCGTATAGCAGCAGATGACTATGTGTGGATGGATCGCTTTACTATTAGAAATCTAGAGTTATATAATTCTGCATCTGGGGTTAAAGCCATTACATTAATTGATATAATTGATAAAACCACCTCTGCGATGGGAGGGCGGTTGTTAAAGCGCTGGCTTGCATTACCTCTCAAACGCCTCGATGAGATTGAGAAACGTCACGAGGTAGTATCATTTCTCACTGAAGATGGAATTGTATTTGATAAAATTCAAAGTAATATAAAGAAGATAGGGGATCTAGAAAGGCTCATTAGCAAGGTAGCTACGGGGAGAATAAGTCCTCGTGAGGTCATCCAGCTTAAAAATAGTCTAGAAGCCATAGTCCCTATAAAAGCTATAGCATTAAATACGCCTAATGACTCTTTAAAAATTATTGGAGAGCAATTACAGGGTTGTGATGTATTGCGCAGCAAGATTAAAGAAAGTTTAAAGGAAGAGGCTCCTGTATCAATAAATAAGGGTGGAGCCATCGCTGCAGGTTTCCATCAAGAGCTGGATAATTTGAGAGCACTATCGCAGGGAGGTAAGGATTATCTCGCACAAATGCTAGAACGCGAGACAGAACGCACGGGAATCACCTCCCTCAAAATTGCATCAAACAATGTTTTTGGATATTACATTGAAGTGCGTAATACGCATAAAGATAAGGTACCACCTGAGTGGATAAGAAAGCAAACTCTTGTTAATGCAGAGCGTTATATAACTGAAGAGTTAAAAGAGTATGAAGGTAAAATTTTAGGAGCAGAGGAGCGTATCCAAGCTATAGAGCAACAGCTGTTTTCTGAACTTGTAAGTTGGATAAGCACTTTTATACCTCAAGTACAGCGTAATGCCACACACATTGCTCAATTGGATTGTTTATTAGGATTTACGCAGCTCGCTAGAGAAAATAACTATGTTAGACCAACTCTTGATGATTCAAAAATAATTGATATTAAAGAAGGACGTCATCCAGTTATTGAGAAACAATTGCCACTAGGGGAAACCTATATCGCAAATAATGTACTATTAGATAGCGATGAGCAGCAAATGATTATGATTACTGGACCTAATATGTCTGGAAAAAGTGCCATTTTAAGACAGACAGCACTTATCGTTCTACTTGCACAAATGGGAAGTTTTGTGCCAGCAGCACAAGCACACATAGGTGTTGTAGATAAGATTTTTACTAGAGTGGGGGCGAGTGATAACATCTCTATGGGTGAGAGTACCTTTATGGTAGAGATGAACGAGACGGCGAGTATTCTTAATAATTTGAGTGATCGTAGTTTGGTACTCCTAGACGAGATAGGAAGAGGGACCAGCACCTATGATGGTATTTCTATAGCCTGGGCGATCAGTGAGTTTTTGCATGAGCATCCTGGAAGACCTAAGACGCTATTTGCAACACATTATCACGAGCTCAATGAAATGAGTGAAACCTTCAAGCGGATTAAGAATTATAATGTTTCCGTGAAAGAATTGAAAGATACCGTTCTCTTTTTACGTAAGCTTGTTCCTGGTGGAAGTGCGCACAGCTTTGGGATACACGTCGCAAAAATGGCTGGTATGCCCCAGCAAGTATTGCGCAGAGCTACTAAGATGATGGAAAAGCTCGAAAAATCACACGGTAGTGAGGAGCTTACTGGAATTCTAAAGAAAACAGGGGAGGAGGAAATGCAATTAAGCTTTTTTAATCTTGATGATCCACTACTTGAAGAAATTAAGGACGAAATCTTACACACCGATATAGACACTCTTACGCCTGTCGAAGCACTAATGAAGCTCAATGAGATCAAGCGAATGCTTGTAAAAAAGAAAGGAAACTCGGCTTCATAGCTCTTAAACAAAAAAGGCTTCCTATTGGAAGCCTTTTGTACTCGAGACGGGACTTGAACCCGTACGACCTAATGGTCATTGGATTTTAAGTCCAACGTGTCTACCAATTCCACCACTCGAGCATTTTTCGTCAATACGAAAAAATTGGTATTTCTTTGTACGCTTTCGCAAAAGCGTAACCTATTTTATACAGAGCGAAAGACGGGATTTGAACCCGCGACCCCCACCTTGGCAAGGTGATGCTCTACCCCTGAGCTACTTTCGCATTCTTTGTGTTTAAGAACATTGCTATTTCTCATAGCGGATGCAAATTTAAGCCTTTTCTGATTTTGGCAAAGCATTTTCGATAAAAAAATCTCTTTTAATTTCTAAGTCCTTTGCTTTTAAATAGCTGCATTTACTAAGACTCGATACTGGGTTACTCGTTTTTATAAATTACCCCATCCTTCATCACAAATTTGATATCTTCTGTTGTTGTAATATTTTGTGTGGGATCTTCACTAGTTGCCACGATATCTGCAAGGTATCCAGATGCAATAACTCCTAGCTTACTATCCATATCAAGGAGCCTACCATTTGTAATCGTGGCGCTTTGTATAGCAAACATAGGTGACCAGCCATATTCTGTCATATATCTAAACTCCTTTGCATTCTCCCCGTGTGGAAAAACACCGGCGTCTGTACCAAAAGCGATATTTACACCCGATTGTGCAACCATAGTAAAGGTCTCTTTAAGAGTGGCATCTACCTTCTCAATTTTAGGTATGATAATGTCTGGGTAATACCCTTTTACTTTTGCTTTTTGAGCCACATATTTTCCAGCAGATAGTGTGGGTACTAGGTAGGTGTCGTACTGCTTCATGAGCGCCACAGTTTCTTTATCCATAAAGGAGCCGTGCTCGATGGTTTGAACCCCTGCTTTTATAGCTCGTTGCATTCCTTCTTTACCATGTGCGTGTGCGGCTACGTGCATTCCGTATTCTTTTGCGGTGCGTACAATCTCATCTACCTCCTCCTGTCGGAATTGTGGGTTATCTCCATTTTTGCTCACACTAAGAACACCTCCTGTAGCTGTTATTTTAATAAGATCTGCTCCATTTTTATAACGCTGGCGTACTGCTTTTCTGGCGTCATCCACGCTATTTATGACTCCTTCTGTAGGTCCTGGATCGCCCATATTTACTTTCTTAAAGCCATTTGTGGGATCTGCGTGACCTCCCGTGGTCCCAATAGCCTTTTCTGCTGTAAAAATTCGCGGGCCCTTTACGGTTTTGTTATTGATAGCATTTCTTAAAGATACATTGACCCCGCTACCCCCTAAATCTCGCACAGTGGTAAATCCAGCTAGGAGGGTTCTTTCTGCTATTTCGGCAGCTGTAAATGCAATGTCTGCCTCATTTTTGGTAAATGTTTCTAAATACCTTTTTGGGTTTGTTTCTCCTTCAATATGTACGTGCATGTCAATAAAGCCAGGCATTACCGTCTTCGACTTTAAGTCAATAACTTGTTGTCCCTCTTTCGCGGAAGCGTACCCATTTTCTACTTTTACAATCTTATTGCCAGATACAGTAATCGTCTGCTCGACTAAAACTTTACCATTTTCTGTATCTATGAGTTTACCACAGTGTAGGAGTGTTTCTTGTGATAAAACCGTGGCTATACATAGCATTGTACAGAGTGTAAGTAGTAGATTTTTCATTGGAGATTTTTTATTTGTTTACAAATGCAATTACTGTTTTTGTAATGAAGTCTATTTGTTCATCATCTAATTCTGTGTGCATGGGTAGTGAAATACAATCTTGTACTACCTGATTAGTAACTGGGAAGTCTGCCTCATCATAGCGATCATCACGATATGCTTTTTGACTATGCAGTGGTATTGGATAATATACTCCGCACGGAATCCCATTATCATTCAAATGCTTTACAAGCGCATCCCGGTCTGTGTTTTTTACACGGAGGGTGTACTGATGAAATACGTGACAGTCGCAGCTATCGCAAACTATGGGTGTGATAATGTTTGGATGGCTCATAAATGCTTCGGTGTACTTTCTGGCGGCAGCTCTTCTGGAAGTATTATAAGCGTCTAGATGAGGTAGTTTTGCTCTTAAGACTGCTGCCTGTATAGAATCTAGCCGACTATTAACTCCTACCACATCGTGATGGTAACGTTCATACATCCCATGATTTACAATACCTCTTATGGTGTGAGCTAGTGCATCATCATTTGTAAAAATTGCACCTCCATCTCCATAACATCCTAAATTTTTTGAAGGGAAGAACGAGGTCGTTCCTACGTGTCCAATACCGCCTGTTTTTACTTTTTGACCATTACGTCCTGTATACGTAGAGCCTATACCCTGCGCATTATCTTCAATCACATAAAGATCATGCTCTTTTGCTAGGTCCATAATTGCATCCATATTTGCAGCGCGACCAAAGAGGTGAACCGGCACTATAGCCTTAGTCTTTGGGGTGATAGCTTTTTTAATTGCCTCTATGTCTATATTGTAATCTATAGGGTCAATGTCTACAAGAACAGGCGTGAGCTTCAATAACGCAATTACTTCTACAGTAGCAGCAAATGTAAAATCTGCTGTGATAACCTCATCTCCTGGTTCTAGACCTAAGCCCATCATTGCGATTTGGAGTGCGTCTGTACCATTTGCACAGGGTATTACGTGTTTCACACCCAGATACGCTTCAAGTTCTTTTTGAAAGGAGTGTACTTCGGGTCCATTAATAAAAGCCGTGTTTTCAATAACTTCTTGAATGGAACTATCGACGCGTTCTTTAATCTGAGCGTATTGGCCTTTAAGGTCGACCATTTGGATTTTTTTCATCTTAATGTGGGAGGGCAATTAATCGATACCCTGCAAGTGTAGTTTGTAAAATACAATTAGATATATGCCTAACGAAAATACGAAAACTCAGATCGCTTAACAATCTATTTATAGAACAAAGCATTATTTTTGAACCTATGCGTGAGGTGTATTCTTTAATGTTGAGATTAGTTCAAAATGTTCTCCCTCTGGTTGGACTTTTTAATAAGAAGCTTAAAAAATCAATTAAAGGTCGAGAGGAAACATTTGCGATTTTAAAGAAAGAATTAAAAAAAAACGCACCTGTCATATGGATGCACGCAGCTTCATTAGGGGAATATGAACAAGGAGTTCCTATTATTGAGTCAGTTTCAAAATGCTACCCAGATCACCAATGGGTTATTACTTTTTTTTCTCCATCGGGTTATGAAGTAAAAAAAAATAATAGTCTAGCAACTGCAACGGTCTACTTACCACTAGATACACCATCTAATGTTAACCATTTTTTAGACAGTATACATCCAGAATTTTGCTTTTTGATCAAATATGATTTCTGGCCTAATTATCTTTTGGCGCTTAAGGAGCGGCAGGTCAGGACATTTCTTGTTTCTGGGGTATTTAGAAAAAGTCAGCCCTTTTTCAAATGGTATGGACGCTGGATAATTAAGGCGTTAGAAAGTTTTGAGTATTTCTTTTTACAGGATGCTAGTTCAGGAGAGGCCTTAGAAGCGCTAGGTTTTAAAAATTATTTGATAAGTGGTGATACACGTTTTGACAGGGTAAGTCATCAAATTGAGGTTGATAATACGCTCGATTTTATGAATATTTTTAAGGGAACAGAGAAGGTGGTTGTTTGTGGTAGTACGTGGCCAGAATGTGAGGCATTTATAGCTCATTATGTAAATAACGATACATCAACTACAAAGTATGTAATTGCCCCGCATGAAATAAAACCTGAAAAACTTACGAGCTTAGAAAATATACTCCAGGTAAGCAGTGTGCGCTACTCTCAAAAGGATGATAACAGTTTGCAGATTGCAAAAGTTTTAATTGTAGACACCATAGGCTTACTCTCTCGTATTTATAGCTATGGCGATATAGCATATGTAGGAGGAGCCATGGGTGGGACGGGTCTCCATAATATTCTTGAGCCAGCAACATTTGGAATACCTATTATTATAGGCACTAATATTGAAAAGTTTCCAGAAGCAAAGAAGCTTAGACAGTTGGCAGGTTTGTATACTGTAGCGAGTCAAACAGAGTTTGATGCAATTCTTAAAAAGTTAATTAGTGACGAGAAGTTCAGACTACAGACAGGTATGATCGCAGGTCACTTTGTAAATAGCAACACCGGAGCTACTAGAAAAATTACAGATTATTTACTTTCTAAACCTTAATTTCTGCAAGACGACGTGCGTTAATCTATAATCGATACAGCTTGTCTTAAATACCTTCTAAAGGGAAGCATCTCCTTGTAAATCTCAATTAGATACGTTTCAAAATCTGGTGCGAGTACACGCTTTCGCGAAAGCGAAACTTCTACAGCAAATGTTTTATTACGTAACAGATCGATATGGGGATGGTCCTGGCTGTATGTCTTTGGAGCAGTTTTTAGTTTGTCATCTTGCCATAATCCTCCAAAGGTTTTGACAAAGCTTGGTTTAGAAATGATTTCTTGTAACTCTTCACCATTATAATCAATAGCCTCTCGTATGCTGTTTATGATTTCTTTTTTGGGTCTCCAGTAGCCGCCTGCAAGCAAATTTTGTGTCAGTCCAATCTCGATGTAGAAGTCTCCTTGTTTTGTTTTCTGGTCTAAACCTGCGCCTATATGATCTTTATAGATGGGTTTGTTAGGATGAAACATCAAGTTATTGTTAATCCTATTAATCGCTTTTTTACCAGACGTATCATAGTAGTCTGGATCGATCTGGGCAAAGATTTGATTGAGATGCTCTAGCCACGCAATGTAAGCATCCCTAATAGCGTGATACTCCTTGCGATGCGCATCCATCCATTCTTTCGTGTTATTTTTTTGAAGCCGTTCTAAAAAATTGTAAACCAAATTGAAATCCATAGGGAACTAAAATTAACGGATTTTGGCTATTAAAGGAGGTGTATGATTAAACCTTAACTAAAGTTTATCAAAAGCCTAAAAATATTGTATAAAACGTGTCAATCTAAAATCTACATTTGCCTTTACAAAAACGACCATTATGAAATTAATTAAAGTTATTATCCCAAGTATAGTACTCGTTACGATGTTATTTTCTAGCTGTCGCGAAAACGAGCAAAAAGAAACCGTAATCATCAAAGAAAAAGTTGAAGTACAAGCGGAAACTACAGAGGAGCGTGAAGGTATTCTAGAGAGAGCGGCAAAAAAGGTAGACGAAGAAGTAAACGAAGAGATCAATGAAGAAATTGAAAAAATAGGAGACGACAACTAATAGGTTCTTTCTAACGTATAATCAATATATCAATTTAAAAAGATCAATTATGAAAAAACTATTTTTAAGTCTAGCTCTTATAGTCCTAGCAATATCTTCTTGTAAAGAGAAAAAAACAGAAGCAGAGATTGTTATTGAAGAAGCAAAAGAAAATGGCACTATCACTAAGGAGAAAGACACCGATGATGGCTATAAGCTAAAAGTTGAGAGTGAAGATGGCACCGAGACCAAAGTAAAAGTTGATGAAGACGGTGAAGTAAAAGTTAAAACAGACGACTAGATATCTATCTAGTAACTCTAAAAAGGGGACAGTCACTTTTGTGAACTAGTCCCTTTTTTTTGTCATTAACGTACTTGAAAGGATTATTAGCCTGTGTTTAGCAATAAAAATTTCTCTGAGCTAATATTGTTGATTTAAATTACGAAGAGATTGTTTCATGAGAAGTTTACACTAGTTGCCCTACTCTTGCACTATAACTATCTTCTATTAGTGAGACAGAAGATGAAATTAATGTCAACGTTAAAGTAGATGGCGAAGGTAGAGATATTGAAATAGGTGCAGATGATAATGCAACTTTAGGTAAGGATCATCAAGAAAACCCTTTTTTAGGGAGGAAATAGTGGAGAAACTGCAGTTGCAGGCCCTGTAGCTATAGATACTACTAGAATAAAAATTGAGCGTAAATAAATTTTTTTTGAAAGCGATTAATCTCATTGCATAACTGCTTTATCACTTGGATTTTAAATCTTTAATAATAAAGAAGTGCAAAAAATAATTGTAGCTAAGCCTTAAATTGCGTCATTTGTGCCTTGAGTTCCAGCATTGATTGTTGCAACTCTTTAA
>CAWUIT010000035.1:0-15551 GCA_963922345.1 uncultured Dokdonia sp.
ACTGAATAATTAACTTGGTGGTCTCTGTTGCCGTAGCACTCTGCACTTGTATTAAATAAATACCGGTTGCCAGACCATTTGCTTGAACACTTGCAGTTCTATCAAGCGTTACTTCTTGCGTAAAGACAACGCGACCATTAATATCGATAATCTTAACAGTACCTTCTCCTTGTGGGGTACCCACCGAGATGTTGATCTCTCCATTTGTAGGATTAGGGAAAATTATAAAAGAAGAACTATCCACACTTGCTACTCCTAAAGCAGGATCAAAACAAGGGCTATCTGGATCATCCTCTGCAGGAGTGTCAAAAGCTTCTACTTGGTCCGTACGACTAAATTTACTTCCTTGTATAGCACTCACACCTAACCCTCTAGCAGCAAATACACCCCAAACAGAACATTTTATGTTTGCTCGATCTTCATCAGCTATCATAGTATTAATATCTATTGCTGCAAGAATACCATCTCTTCCATCTACAAAACCTGGACTACAGGCCTGTAATTTAAGACCGTCCATCACTAACTGCAGTGCGATATTGTTACCGCCCGTTCCATTGTAAATATCTTCATCAAAGCCATATTCATCAATAAGGAACCAAGTCATGTCCCACAACATTGTTGCCCAAACTGTACCTATACCGTGTGGCTGTGAAATAGCTCCTTCATTATTAGTGTCTGCATAAGTCAAATCATTGATGCTAGTATCTGTACTGTATGGCGCAGGTCTAATCCCAGGTCCATCAACAGGTTGTCCAGTGGCATAAGTACCTATACCTCGACCTTGCTCTGCAGTATCTGAGGCTTTCATAGTGAGCATAAGTCCAAAATAGTCAGACCATCCTTCTCCCATCTGCTCAGCGTTACCTAAGCAACCAGCTATATCTGGTCCTCCAGTGAGTCTATTTGAAATACCGTGACCATACTCGTGAGCAATAATACCATTATCTAAGCTACCATCTAATTGATAAGGTCCTGCATTTAAAAGAGAAATATTAATCTCTTCTCCTTCTTGCAATGCAGCTATTATCGCCTCACCATCTGCTTGACTGACCATTATACTTGGAATAGTCACTTCTCCTCCAACTGCTCCAGGTCCCATTGCGATGGGAGCATCTGCTACATTATTAACCATAATAACAGCAATAGCTCCTTCGGTTTCTGCTGCTAGTACTTTTACTCCAAACTCGCATTCTCCACGACGTATCACTGCAACATTACCGTCTAGAGCTGCTCCGTTAATTATAGTATCACAAGCATCTATCTCATCTGTAGAAACTCCTCCGTCATTGTTATCTTCGATCAAAGCTAAAGATCCGACAAGTGGCTCTTCTTCCGGAAGTGGTTCTCCAAAGCCAGCTGGAACACCAATATAACTTCCATCTAAAGTTCCTCCCACAATGGTAAGAGATTCTCCTGGAGGTCCTGCCGCACTCCATAAAAACATGGACATTCTTGGATTTAGTCCGTCTTCTGGAGTAAAGAAAGTAGCGTTATTTAAACCGTCACCGTCTTGAGAATCTGCAAATACAAAATCGTCTCCTTGACCTTCTCCTGTGTAATTAGTTTGCTGAAAATTTCCACTCTCTTCATCAAAACCATACTGGTACATAATATCATGTAACACATTGTTCCAGTAAAAAAGATTAGTACTTACAGCATCTAGCATATTCACAGGAGCTGTATCAAAATTATAAGGAAACTCAAATGCTAACGCAGCACCTCCATCTGGAGATGCGCCTGGTACATTATCACCATCGATATCGTCTGCTACATAGACATTATTACCTCTAGTGATGGTAAACTCTGCACCCTCGAAGCCGTCCGTGTCGTGCCAACCGAAAGGAGAAGCATCAAGGTCTTGAGGCTCAACGACTTTAACATTCTCTCCGTGATTTGGACTTTCGATAGGTAGTGGGAATACATCATAAACTTCCCCTGCAAAAACTGTTTCATTTATTGGTTGTTCTTTAAATCCAAAACCACTATCAACTTTATCTTTTACATCGACATACGATTTTTTATGGTTGTGACTCTCGAAAGTACAACTTACTACCCTATCGTTTTTCTGAAGTAATTCGCCAGTTACAGCATCTACTCTTACACTCCAAAAATGTTTGGAGTCTAGAGTATGGATACCTAAATCCCAAGCTAGACGTAATGAATTATCTTCTAAAGGTTGAAACACTAATTTTACTTTAACCTCTTCTAATGAGACACCTCCTTGGGTTAGTATAAATTCTTGTGGTGAGGTGCTCTCAGAAATTGTAAAATTTGCAGATCCAAGACCTAGATAATTAGCCGCGCTAACGGCTGCTTGTACAGGACTTTGAACAGGTGCAATAGTATTTGCTCGTGATGTGATGTTTGATTGCAAATTGCTAGCTACGTGTAGAATGTTATCTCCTCTAAAGGCAGCATTTACAATTCCATTATATATTGGAATACCACTTAATTTTTGAATTGCATAGACATATGTAATGTCATTTTGTTCTGTTGTTGTTTGATTGTATACTTCAAGTTCATTGACATCTTGTGATACAATATTCTCTCTAGTTTGATTTTGAACCAAGTGATTTTTCAATAAAGCACCATAATCTTGAGCAGATAAAGAAGCGCTAACCAATACTAAGAGTAATAATACGTTTTTAAAGTAGTTTTTTTTCATCATTACATATTTCTTAAATAATCCTTAAAAATATTACAAAAATTACCAATAATCTTGTAAAAGTATTTGAATTAACCTTTTTGTTTAATCATATTCAGTCAAGTAACATTCATTCCTTGTAATTGTTGGAATATCTTAAGAGACTTACTATCAGTCATCACTGAGACTTGATTGCATATTTCTAGTAGTTCTTGATAGAGTGTGTGGTCATTTTGAGAGCGGGTTTTAAACAATTGTAGTACGAGTTTATCATAATGAGTCGGGTTTGGGTTTATAGCCTTACACCTTGCTGCTAGTAAGGTATTCAAAATCTCGTAGCCTGCTATTTCTTTAGATATTACTTCATCACTTTGATAAATATTTGAAATACTTATTTTTAAAACATCGTTTATCTGGGCTTCGTAGCTAGACTTATCCAGTAGCGCTTTCGCGAAAGTGCCTTTTAAAATAGCTTCTTCATTTGCCATAAATATCATTACAGCTTCGTTAATAAGTGTACCTATAGCAAGCGCTCTTAAATACCCTACTCGAGCCGCCTTATCTGTAAGCGAGGCATATTTTGACCTATTAATATGTGGTACTAATTTAATGAGATATTCTAGTGCATACTCTTCTGGAATGAGACCTAGGTTTATTCCATCTTCAAAGTCTATGATGGTGTAACAAATATCGTCTGCAGCTTCTACTAGATAAGTAAGAGGGTGTCGTGCATAGCTTATATCTGACCCCGACCTAGTTTGGATCAGGCCTAGCTCTTCTGCCACTTCTTGAAAGGCCTCTTTATCATCTTGAAAAAAGCCATATTTTTTATCTGCTATATGTGCTGTGGGTTTATGAGGTAGAGACTCTTTAGGATACTTCATAAAAGTCCCTAAAGTGGCATATGAAAGTCGAATCCCGCCCTCTGCTCCTGGTCGCGTTTCTGTTAATATTTTGAACCCGTTTGCATTGCCCTCAAAAAAACAGAGGTCTTGATACTCTTTATCTGTAAGCTGAGATTTAAAACGTTTTCCCTCTCCATTCTTAAAAAAATCACCAATAGACTTTTCTCCAGAATGTCCAAAGGGTGGATTTCCAATATCGTGTGCTAGAGCAGCGGCGGCCACAATAGCCCCAAAGTCATTCATCTTATACCCGTGCACTTCTGAGAGGTGTGGGTATTTCTCAAGAATACGCTTTCCCACTTGTCTTCCTAAGGACCTACCTACAACGGCAACTTCGAGACTATGGGTAAGGCGTGTATGAACAAAATCTGTCTTAGAAAGTGGTATTACCTGCGTCTTATCTTGCAAGCTCCTAAAGGCCGAAGAAAATATGATTCGATCATAATCTACTTCAAAACCTAGTCGGGTTTCATCTTGCTCTGCTCTTAGTCTTTTATTTATATCACCTTGTCTCTTTAAAGAAAGAAGGCGTTCCCATTGCATCATAATGCTCTTTTTTAGAAAGAGCAAGATAGTGGGTTTTACGCTTTCGCGAAAGCAAAATTACCTACACCCCTCTACTCAAACGTTTTCACAAACCTCTTAACATTTAGGTAACTTTTAGATTACTACAAGATAAAGTAACAATAACATTGAGATAACTTAAAAAGACCATTACCTGAGCATCTTTGCATCAAAGTTTTAAAAAGAACAATTAACAAACAACGAAATGAAAAAATTACTTTTGAGTTTAGCCCTATTAGGTGGGATTTTAGTAGGATGCTCTGATGATGACGAACCTATCGTTATTACTGAAACTGGTGGTGGTGATGGTAACGGAGGCGGAGGCGGCTCTGTAGACACTACGCTTTCTGGTACTATTAATGAAGACACAACACTTACTGCAGATGAGATCTGGACACTAGATGGTCGTGTTACTGTTACTGCTGGTAACACTTTAACTATTGAGCCTGGTACAATTATTAAAGCTGTTGCTGGTCAAGAAGCAAATGCATCTGTTTTAATTATTGCAAGAGGTGCAAAAATTGAAGCAAACGGTACGGCTGCAGATCCAATCATTATGACATCTGCTGCAGATGGAATCGCTATAGGTGAAACTGTAGGTACTTTAAGTGAAAATACTCGTGGCTTATGGGGTGGTCTTATCGTTTTAGGTAACGCACCTATCTCTGAAGATGGAGATATAGAAGCTACTCAAATAGAAGGTATTCCTGCAAATGATACAAATGGTCTTTACGGTGGAACTAACGCTGCAGATGATTCTGGATCTATTACTTATGTATCTATCCGTCACGGAGGAACACTTATAGGTGAAGGAAATGAAATCAACGGTTTAACACTAGGAGGAGTTGGTACTGGAACTACAATCGATCACGTTGAGGTGGTAGGTAATGTAGATGACGGTATTGAGTTTTTTGGAGGTACAGTAAATGCTTCTAACTTACTAGTATGGGCTCAGGGAGATGACGGTCTAGATATCGATCAGGCTTACTCTGGAACTATCACAAACTCTGTAGTTGTTGCTGGAAACATCTCTGACCACGGTCTTGAAATAGATGGTCCAGAAGGATCACTTAATGGTGCTTTTACTATAGACGGTCTTACACTTATAGGTAATGCAGAAGCTACTAATGGTGAGTATGCAGATTATCGTGATGGTGCTCAGGGAGCAACAAACAATGTATATGCTACAGGATTCCAAGCTGGAAAAGATGTTGAGTTAGATAACAACGGTGTTGCTCAAAACTACATTGATGGTTTAATTACTTTTTCAAACTGGGTGGTAAATGGACCTACTCCTGCAAATAGCATTTTTGTTGAAAAAGGAGGTTGTATTGAAAACTGTGACGATGACGATAGCAGCAATGATGTATTCGAAGATCTTATTATAGAAGCAATGACAGGAACTTCGTTTACTGCAGATGCTGCAGATTGGACTACTGCTGGAACTTCTGGAGGAGCAAACCTATCAGTATTTGGCTGGACATATGCAGCTGCTGCAACTTCTGGTGTAATTGACTAATTACTATAAGATTAGTTTTAAACACGGATTACAATTTTAATAAAGTTTGCCCACCGCTAAGGTGGGCAAACTTGTGAATACAACTTTTATGAAAACTTTATTTTATTCATTTCTTTTTGTTTTAATATCCTTGAGCGCTAGTGCTCAAAAAGGGACTATAGCAGGTACCGTAAATGATGGCCAGCTTAACGATATACTTCCTTTTGCAAATATTGTTATACAAGGTACGACCATAGGTACCACATCAGACTTTGATGGAAAATACTCTTTAGAAATTGCTCCAGGCATCTATACTGTAGAGTACTCCTTTGTAGGGTATACTACACAACAAATCTCTGAAGTTGAGGTTAAAGCAAACGCCACTACTCTAGTTGATGTGACGTTATCTGGCGCTTCTCTTGACGAGGTTGTTATTACGACAACAGCGAGACAAAATACGGAACAGTCTGTTCTTAACTTACAGAAAAAGTCTGTACAGCTATTAGATGGTCTATCGTTAGAGAGTATTAAAAAGAGTGGTGCAAGCAATGTGGCATCTGCTGTACGTAATGTTCCAGGAGTATCTATTCAAGGAGGTAAGTACGTTTACGTGAGAGGTCTAGGAGATAGATATACAAAATCTATTCTTAATGGTGTTGACGTACCAGGACTAGATCCAGATAGAAACACCTTACAATTAGATATCTTTCCATCTTCTATTTTGGAAAACATTATCGTCGTAAAATCTTCTACTGCAGATCAACCGGCAGATTTTACTGGAGGTGTTGTAGATATTGTAACTAAAGATATTCCTAGTAGAAAGGAATCTAGCGCATCTATTGGTGTAGGGTATAACCCGAACTTTCACTTCAACAGTGATTATATAAAAAATGATCCTAGTGGTACTGACTTCTTAGGATATGATAGCGGAGATCGCAGCAATCCTTTTAACCCTAATCAAGAATTTGTATTTCCATTAAGTGCACCTAATACTGCAGAATTTTTAGCAAATCAAGTAATCCCTACCCTTGCAGCACAAAGAGACAATAGCGGTGCAGATTTTAACTTCTCTTACACCTTAGGAAACTCTTATGACGTAGGTGACAACAAACTAGGTTATCTCGCTTCTATTTCATATAGAAATGAGACCACATACTTTGATGATTATGTAGATGGACAACAATATAGAAAGGATGTAGATCCTACTGTTCTAGAATTAAATGCAGATAGAACACAACAAGGGGAGCGTGGAGAAAATAATGTACTTGTAAGTGCATTAGGAGGTTTAACATATAAAACAGATCAATCTAAGTACCGTTTTAATGTATTACATATTCAAAACGGAGAGTCCGGCGCCTCTGTTTTACGCCAAACTAACAGAGTAAATAATAGTAATTCTATAAAGAAAGACATCTTAATATATACAGACAGATCTATTACAAATTTCTTATTAAGTGGTAAACATACTAATGAAGATGCAAGCTGGACTACCGAATGGAAAGTTTCTCCAACTATCTCAAATGTTGATGACAAGGACTTCAGAACGACTCCTTTTAAGATTAATGATGAGAACGGGATTTTTACCATTGAGCCTTCTGAGTCTGGAGATGCGACACGTTTTTTTAGAGAGCTAGACGAAATAAACATAGCATCTAAGCTTGACTTGACAAGAAAACACCAGCTATTTGAAAAAGAAGCCAAATTAAAATTTGGGGGAGCGTTTACTTACAAACAACGTGACTTTGTGACAACAAGATTCTCAACGCCTTTTATCAATTTAAATTCATCTGTACTTAATGGAGATCCTGATGCATTATTTGGACAATTTGCTTTTGATGCAGAGTCAGAAAGTGGTTTCTACGTACGACAAGATTCTAATGAGAATGACAGTTTTGAATCTAACATTAATGTAGGAGCGTTGTATGTATCTGAAGAGCTCAGACCTACATCTTGGTTTACAGCAATTTTAGGACTTCGTTTTGAAAAATTTGACCTTAACTATACAGGGCAAGATCAATTAGGAAATGTTTTTGATAACGAAAAAGTATTGGATAAGTCTGATCTTTTCCCATCGGCAAACTTAATATTTGATCTTACCGAAGATGGAGACAAAAAACTTAGAGCATCTTACTCACGTACTACCGCAAGACCTTCCTTTAAAGAGGCATCACTTGCTCAGATATTTGACCCAATTGAGAATATTTTATTTATTGGAAATATAGATTTACAACCTACGTACATCAACAATTTAGATCTACGTTATGAGGTTTATGGAAACTCAGAAAAGAAGTTTGGAGTAGGCGATTTTCTTGCGCTTAGTGGTTTTTATAAAAGCTTTAAAGACCCGATCGAGCTTACTTTCTTTGCAACGGCTACAGGTCAAGTAACACCAAGAAACCTTGGAGATGCTACTGTTATAGGAGCAGAAATTGAGCTACGTAAAAACCTAGGCTTTGTAGGTCTAAATGGATTTTCTTTAAACGTAAATTATTCTCTTATTGACTCTGATGAGACCTATAATGAAGATGAGCGTCTTCTAAGAGAGAACTTATTAAGAGATGGTCAAACTTTAGATTCTGGCCGTGTACTCCAGGGGCAATCACCTTTCCTTTTAAATGCAGGTATCGCCTTCGAATCTGAAGATTCTAGTTGGAAGTCTGGTCTATTTTATAATGTTCAAGGAAAGACGTTACAAATTGTAGGTGCTGGTGAGATAGCAGATGTTTACACTTTACCCTTCAACGATTTGAAGTTTAACCTCTCTAAATCGTTTGGTGAGGATCAAAATCAAACAATTACATTCAAGGCAGGTAATCTCCTCAATGATGATCGCGAGAGTGTATTTGAATCTTTTGGAGCCCAAGATCAGTTATATTCAAAATGGAGTCCTGGTCAAGACTTCAGCTTAGGGTATAGTTTTAAATTTTAAATAATTGAATTAGCCAAAGAAAAAGGTCTCCCAGTAGGAGACCTTTTTTTGTTTCTAGGTAACGCTTTCGCGAAAGCGAATGTTTACTTATTAGAAGATACTACTCTTGTTCCTTTATACTCCCAAACGCTTACCTCTGCAATGCTTGAGTTAGAATATCTTACCTCAGTGAGTTTATCTTCATTCCAGAAAAACCAAGTGCCAACTTTTTGATCATCGTTATATTGTGCCTCGGCAGTTTTATTTCCAGAACGATCAAAGCTCACCCATTCTCCTGTACGTTTTCCATCTTTAGTATAAAAACCAGTTTGACTAATCTCTCCCGAGTCATAGCGTAACGTGGCTTCTATTAAATCACCATTTTCTATATAGGTGTTCTTTTTATTTTGTTCTTGCGCTTGTACGGCTATCATCATTAATAGTGCTGCCGTTAGTGTTATTAACTTTTTCATAATATGGGACTTTTGAATTTCTTACCTAGTAAAAGTAACATTTTATTTACAATACAGCAACATTTACATAACATTTTATTTACACTAATTTTACATTAAACTTGTAATATGTTTATTTACAGTACTTTATATTTAATCAAAAACAAACATTACTGCTTGATTAATTTCTCAAAAAAGTCTTTTATTGTTCTTAAAAAGGACAATAATACCCGCTATAAGTCTCGCACATACTTCGCAAAAGTCCTTATCTTTCCCTCAAAATAACCTTAATGTAACATGATAGTTTTTTGAATTAAGGACTTTTGCAGTTACAGCTTTTCAGCACCTATTTTTATGGATACTATTTACATTTTTATGATTGCCGCACTTGCCATTCTTGCCATAGCAGATCTGGTTGTAGGCGTAAGTAATGATGCGGTTAATTTTTTAAATTCTGCCATTGGATCTAAAGCAGTGACATTTAAAACTGTTATGATCGTTGCAAGTATAGGTATTGCATTTGGCGCTTTATCATCTAGCGGGATGATGGAGGTTGCCCGTAAGGGAATCTTTGATCCTAGTCAATTTTACTTCAATGAGATTATGATCGTCTTTATGGCGGTAATGATCACAGACATCATTTTACTAGACATTTTTAATAGTCTCGGGATGCCCACCTCTACCACTGTATCAATTGTATTTGAGCTACTAGGGGCTGCGGTTGTTGTATCACTTATCAAAATCTCTAATAACACAGATTCTTTCTTACAACTTGGAGAGTATATTAATACTGATAAAGCAACTGAAATTATATTGGGCATTTTATTATCTGTTGTGATTGCATTTACTATAGGTGCTATCATACAATTTTTTACTAGATTTTTACTCACCTTTAATTTTAATGAGAAGCCCTCTTGGGCCGCAGCTGTTTTTGGAGGTATTGCAGTCTCGTCTATTTCATATTTTATTATTGTAAAAGGATTAAAAGGAGCCGATATACTCCCGCAAGAGTTTAGCAGTTGGGCAGCAAATAATCTCTACCAGTTTCTGGGTGCAAATTTTCTCGTGTGGACACTTATTTCGTTTATTCTACATAGTGTTTTTAAACAAAACATCTATAGACTTATTATCATATTAGGCACGTTTGCGCTTGCCATGGCCTTTGCAGGTAATGATCTCGTAAATTTCATTGGAGTTCCTATGGCGGCTTACAACTCTTTTGAGGCTTGGTCTGGTTCAGGCATATTACCAGAGGCTTACAGTATGGAACAACTTGCAGAGAAAGTTCCTACCCAACCTATACTCCTTCTCATCGCTGGCTTAGTAATGGTATTAACCTTATGGTTTAGTAAAAAAGCTAGACGAGTTGTAAAAACTTCTGTAGATCTCTCTCGTCAGGATCAAGTTAAAGAACGCTTTAAGCCTAATTGGGTATCTCAAAACCTAGTAAGAGCAGTTATAGTAGCCAATAATGGAGTAAACATGGTTTTACCGCGATCTGTGCGTACTAAAATAAATAAAAGTTTTACCCCACCCGTTATCTCTAGCGCAAAAGCAATAGATGCCCCTGCATTCGATATGATAAGAGCTTCTGTAAACCTAGTAGTTGCAAGTGTCCTTATATCTGTTGCTACAGGATTAAAATTACCTTTATCTACTACGTATGTGACGTTTATGGTTGCCATGGGAACATCACTTGCAGACCGTGCTTGGGGAGCAGAAAGTGCTGTTTATAGAGTAGCTGGAGTACTTAACGTTATAGGAGGATGGTTTTTGACAGCGCTAAGTGCATTTACAGCAGCAGGAATTTTTGCATACGTCATGTATAAAGGAGGTAATATCGCCATTGTACTTTCATTTTTACTTGCAGTAGCCATGCTGATAAGAAATTATCTATCTACTAAGAAATCAAACAAAAAAGCCAAAATTGAAGAAGATCTAAGGAAAGCAGAAAGCCAAACGATCTCCGGAATTATAGAAGAAAGTGCAGATAACATATCTAAAACCGTAAACAGGACCAATAAGATTTACTCTGGTACACTAAAAGGACTAGCTAAAAGCAAGGTAAGTAGTCTAAAGAAAAGTCGATCTACGGTAGAGAAACTTAATGATGAAATAGACGAACTGCGTAACAATATTTTTTACTTCATTAAAAATCTTGAAGAAACCAGCGTACGAGGATCTAACTTTTACATTGAAATTTTAGGATACCTTGAAGACATCACACAATCACTTGAATATATTGCAAAGGCAAGCTACAAGCACGTAAATAATAATCATAAGCCATTACGTTTTACACAAATACGTGATTTACAAGAAATAGATAACCAACTTAGTGAATTCTTACAAGAGACAGCTACTGCCTTTGATGAGCGTAATTATGACAAAATTGAGGAGTTACTCACTAGAAAGGAAAATCTTTATAGTCAAGTGACTGATAAAATTCAAAAGCAAGTTGAGCGCACACGATCAGAGGAGTCCAGCCCTAAAAACACAACCTTATATTTCGGTTTACTTTTAGAAACTAAAGATTTGATTGAAGAGATTATGAACTTGTTAGAATTATACCATAAGGAGCACAAGCAGTCTACTATGATCTAGTGCTAGTTTAAATAGTGATAAAGTTCATTGCATAAAAAATATTAGTAGTTCTGTTAATCTTACGTAAACAATGCTACCAAGTGCATAACATATTATTACATTTAACATCTAACCGAAAATTTAAATTATGTCAGATATCATAAAGGACGAAGAAGATCCTACAGAAGAGTATTTATTACAGGATAATAAGAAAACCAGATTTGGCGCAACATTTATAATAGTTACGCTTATAATTTTAATAATAGCTGTTATTGCTACTTATTTCCTTTTAGGATTTTAAATTAAAAAACCCAGTCTTTTTAAGACTGGGTTTTTTAATTATAGTTCGCTTTCGCGAAAGCGTTATTTATCCTTTAAGAGATGCAGCCAAATACTCACGATTCATACGAGCAATGTTTTCTAGAGATATTCCTTTAGGGCACTCTACCTCACAAGCTCCAGTATTTGTACAGTTCCCAAAACCTTCTTCATCCATTTGTCTTACCATATTGAGCACTCTTGTAGTCGCTTCTACCTCTCCTTGAGGAAGAAGTGCAAACTGACTCACTTTGGCCCCTACAAATAGCATGGCACTTGAGTTTTTACAACTCGCAACACAAGCTCCACAACCTATACACGTTGCTGCGGCAAAGGCATCATCTGCATTCTCCTTTTCAATAGGAATTGAATTTGCGTCTTGCGTATTTCCAGATGTATTAACCGATATAAACCCACCAGCGTGCTGTATACGGTCAAAGGCAGATCGATCTACCATAAGATCTTTAATAACTGGGAACCCAGCCGCTCTAAATGGTTCGATTGTAATGGTATCACCGTCTTTAAATTTACGCATATGTAATTGACACGTGGTCACTAGTCTATCTGGCCCGTGTGCTTCACCATTTATAAACATAGAACAAGAGCCACAAATACCCTCACGACAGTCGTGATCAAATGTAACTGGTGAATCTCCTTCATTGATAAGCTTATTGTTAAGCATATCCATCATTTCTAAGAAAGACATATCCCCATCAATTCCATCAATTGGATACGTTACCAGGCTTCCTTTAGCGGTAGCGCTTTTCTGGCGCCATACTTTTAGCGTTAGTTTCATTGTCTTCTTATTTATAGCTTCTTTGTTTTACTTCAATATTTTCATAATTGAGCTCCTCTTTATGCAGTACAGCATCTTTAGGCGCTCCTTTATATTCCCAAGCAGAGACAAATGTAAAATTCTCATCATCTCTTAGGGCTTCTCCTTTTTGTGGTCCATCAAGTTCTACAGACTCTTCTCTAAAGTGTCCTCCACAAGATTCGTCTCGAGTAAGGGCATCTTTTGCAAAAAGTTCTCCTAACTCAAGAAAATCTGCAACACGTAGTGCTTTTGCAAGCTCTTCATTAAACTCGTTTTCTCCACCTGGAACACGTACTTCTTTATAGAACTCATCCCTTAAAGCAGAAATTTCATCTATTGCACTTTGTAGATCTGTAGCATTACGAGACATCCCGCACTTGTTCCACATAATCTTACCTAGCTTCTTATGGAAATAATCTACTGGTTTTGTACCATTGTTATTGATCAAAGCATCAACTTGCTTGCGCACATTTTGCTCTGCTTCTTCAAATTCTGGGGTATCTGTTGATATAGGACCTGTACGTATATCGTGAGCTAGATAATCACCTATCGTATATGGCAGTACAAAATACCCATCTGCTAAGCCTTGCATTAGCGCAGATGCTCCTAGTCGGTTTGCTCCGTGATCTGAGAAGTTTGCCTCTCCGATCGCGTAAAGACCCTCCACTGTAGTCTGTAAGTTATAGTCTACCCATAAACCTCCCATAGTGTAATGCACTGCTGGATAGATCATCATAGGGGTATTATATGGATCTTGATCTACAATTTTATTGTACATCTGGAAAAGGTTTCCATATTTTGTTTTAACCACTTCCTGGCCTAACTTCTTCACCACAGCCTCATCATTTGCATCGAGATGCTGGACGTAAGCCTGCTCTTTACCATAACGCTCGATTGCAGATGCAAAATCAAGATAAACAGCCTCACCAGTTTTATTTACACCATAACCTGCATCGCAACGCTCTTTTGCTGCTCTTGATGCTACATCACGAGGTACTAGATTTCCAAATGCTGGATATCTACGTTCTAAATAGTAATCTCTATCTTCTTCCTTAAGTTCTGTAGGCTTTAATTTACCAGCACGTATTGCCTCAGCATCTTCCTTCTTTTTTGGAACCCAAATACGCCCATCATTACGAAGTGACTCGGACATTAACGTTAGTTTAGACTGGTGATCTCCAGAAACTGGAATACACGTAGGGTGTATTTGCGTGTAACAAGGATTTGCAAAATATGCTCCGCGTTTATGCGCTTTCCAGGCAGCAGTTACATTTGAGCCCATGGCATTTGTAGAGAGATAGAATACGTTACCGTAACCACCAGTACCTAGCACTACAGCGTGCGCTGAGTGACGCTCGATTTCTCCAGTGACCAGATTACGAGTGATAATCCCTCGAGCTTTACCGTCTACTTTTACTACATCAAGCATCTCGTGGCGATTATACATTTTTATCTTACCACGCCCTATCTGACGATTCATAGCAGAATAAGCTCCTAATAAAAGTTGCTGTCCTGTCTGTCCTTTTGCATAAAAGGTACGACTTACTAGTACCCCTCCAAAAGAGCGGTTGTCTAGTAACCCACCATAATCACGTGCAAAAGGAACACCTTGTGCCACGCACTGATCAATAATGTTTGTACTTACCTCAGCAAGTCGGTATACGTTTGCCTCGCGAGATCTGTAATCCCCACCCTTTACTGTATCGTAAAAAAGCCTATACGTAGAATCTCCATCACCTTGATAGTTCTTTGCTGCGTTAATTCCACCTTGAGCTGCTATAGAGTGTGCACGACGTGGGGAATCTTGAAAGCAAAATGCCTTTACATTATAACCCAACTCTGCGAGCGTAGCTGCAGCAGATCCTCCAGCAAGCCCTGTTCCTACAACAATGACATCAATGAGTCTTTTATTTGCAGGGTTTACTAGATTAATATCATTTTTGTGTTTTGTCCACTTTTCAGCTAGTGGTCCTTGAGGTATTTTAGAATCTAATGCCATAGCTTTATTTTTTTAGTGAGGGATTTGATTAAAATGCAAGTAGATTGCAATAATTACAAATCCTACTGGAATTGCAACTGCCCATACTTTTGCAAATTTTGACAGCGCCTTTGAATAAGAGTTATTAAAACCAACAGATTGAAAAGTTGATGCAAACCCGTGCCATAGGTGCAATGCTAGTAAAACAAAAGCAATCACATAGAGACCTACACGCACTGGACTCTCAAACTTATGTACTGTCTCAGCATAATATCTTGTAGGGTCTTCTGGATTTGTCTCTACATATTTATGTATCATTTCTGGAATCCAAAAATCATAAAAGTGCAACCCTAAAAATGCTAGTACTACAGCTCCAGAGATAATCATATTACGTGACATCCAAGTCGCGTTTGCACTTCCTTTGTAACTTACATAATTAACAGGACGAGCTTTTCTATTTTGATAATCCAACACAAATCCCATAACAAAGTGAAAGACAACACCTAAAATAAGGATGGGCTGTAATACAAATTGTACTAATGGATTTGTACCCATAAAATGCGACCAAGAGTTAAACGTATCTGGCGCAATAACTGCTGTACTATTTATAACAAAATGCTGTGTTAAAAAGATAACTAGAAATAAGCCAGATAGCGCCATTGCTACCTTTCGGCCAATTGAAGATTTTAATAATCCGCTCATTTAATTTTGGTTTGGAATAATCTAGACAAAAATACGGCGCAAACGTTGTTTTAGCAACCTAAGCGCCGTATCATTCGGTTTATTTAGAATGATTATAAGTGATGGCTGCAATTTGTTTAATTATTACAAACTGCTGGCGTTTAAAAAGGTGAAGCATTAAACACTTTCATAGTTATTGAAATAAA
>CAWUIT010000036.1:0-15321 GCA_963922345.1 uncultured Dokdonia sp.
ACAGTATATATGAAACAACTCACAAAGGCAGAAGAAGAAATAATGCAATTGCTTTGGGATATTAATAAGGCAAATGTAGCATCCCTTATAGAACTTATGCCAGAACCTAAGCCGGCTTACAATACTGTGTCGACTATTATACGCATTTTGGAAAATAAAGGCTTTGTAGGTCACGAGAAAGAGGGTAGGGGGTATCTCTATTTTCCATTAATAAGCAAGGATGTGTATAGCACTAATTCTATGCATAAAATGGTGGAAAATTACTTTAACGGTAGTTTTAAAAGTATGGTGAGTTTTTTTGTAAAAAAGAACGATCTCGATGTCAAAGAACTTGAAAGTATTTTAAAAGAGGTAAACAAAGATGAATGATATGGGCACATATGTTGTACAAATTATCTGTTTTCAAGCTGTATTTCTGGCTTTGTATTACGCACTATTACGGCAAGAGACCTTTTTCCAGTACAATCGTTTTTATCTTTTAGCAAGCGCTATTTTATCGCTTGTACTACCCCTTGTAGAGTTATCATCATTACAAGCTACAATGCCGGTGTCAAATTTACAGACGCTACTGCCTGAGATTGTTTTAGGAACGCCGGAAACCGCCGCGACATCACAACAAGTTACGAGCAATACATCAGGATCTTGGTTTACCGTAGATTGGATTTTAATGTACATAGTTGGCGTAATAGCAAGCTCAGTAATACTTATAATCAAATTAAAACGGCTACACACTTATCTAAGATTTAGAAGAGGCAATTCTCAAGTAATCGCAATCCCAAATTCCTCTGAGGCATTCACTTTTTTTAACCTCATTTTTATAGGTGAAGATTTAGATCCGCTTTCGCGAAAGCAAATACTTAATCACGAGTATATACATTGTAAACAAAGGCATACCTGGGACCTATTACTATTTGAAGTATTGAAGATTGCTTTGTGGTTCAATCCATTAATTTATGTTTATCAAAAACAAGTGAGTTTAGTACACGAGTACCTTGCAGATCAAAATGCAGTGCGTTTAACATCAAAAAAGACCTATTATCAAGAACTCCTTAATGCCACTTTTGGAACCCGGAGTTTATCTTTTACCAATACATTTTTCAATCAATCATTAATCAAAAAACGAATCGTTATGTTACAGAAATCATCGTCAAAAAGAAGTGCTTTATTAAAGTATACACTTATTATTCCAGTCATTTTTGCTATGCTCGTTCAGGTCGCTTGGTCGCAAGAAACAGGTAAAAATGAATCGATTGACAGCAGTAACTTTGTCTTAATGGAGACTGATGATCTATATTTTATAATGATTAAGGACTCGACAGAACTAAAACCTAATGAAATTTCGCTTTTGAAAACTTTAAAGTTTGATAATTCAATAGATGTTCGTGATATAACAAATACTTATAAATCAAATTCTTATGTTGAATCTAAAGGAGTGAGAAAAACATTAATGTTGGAAAAACGACCTAAAATAGAATCATTAATAGAAGAAAACTCATTTCAAGTTGAAAATTTAAAAGAAATACTTGAGAGTAGAAGAAAAGCAAATACAGATACGTATCCAATTGAAACCGTTTATGAAGAAGAAAATCTTGATATACCCTTTGCAGTAATAGATAAGGTTCCTACCTATCCTGAATGTGAGCAGCTTGATTCAAACGAGGAAAAGAAAAAATGTATGTCTGATAATGTTTCTAAATATGTAAATAAAAACTTTAACTTAAATCTTGCAAGTGACCTAAAGCTTTATGGAGTAAACAGAGTGTTTGTTTCATTTAGAATTAACAAAAAGGGTTATGTAGATAACGTAAAAGCAAGAGCTCCACATCCGCAATTAGAAGAAGAGGCAAGAAGAGTAATTTATAATCTTCCTAAAATGATCCCTGGAGAGCAAGACGGAGAGACGGTAGGAGTTCTCTACAGCTTACCTATAACATTTAAAGTTGCTCAATAACGTATGAAATACCTGTTTTTAGTACTAATTACTTTAACCATATTTAAAGCTGGAGCGCAAGTTCCGTCTTTAAAAATAGCAGATAGTCTTTACGCTGTAGGTAATTATACCGAGGCAATACATCAATATGAGACTATAGAAAATCCTACAGCGCAAGTTTACCTTAAAATTGCAAGGGCTTATAATGGAAAAGGAGTGAAGACGAGCGCCTTAGAATACTACAAGAAATCCATAGAGCTAGATAGTAATCAACCTATTGCAGAAACAGAATATGGGCGCTTACTCATAACGCGTTCTAAATTTGGTATCGCAGATTCTATTTTCTCAGATCTTACCAGGAGGTATCCAGATAATCCAGAATATTATTATCAAAGGGGCAGAGCATTAAAAGGGAAGAAGCCAGACACACTTACTTTAGGTGTGCTGCGAGACAAAAACTTAATTTCTTCACCAGAACAGGCTTTTGCCAGAGCGGTAGCGCTAGATTCTACTCACCAAAAAGCGATGTTTGAGCTAGCAAAGTACTATCTCACTCAAAAAGAGTACCCTACGGTTGAAAGAATCGCAAAGAAAGCATTAGAAAGTGATCCAGAAAATATTGAGATAATAAGCGTCTTAGCACAAAATTATTATTACAAAGGATGGTGGACCGAGGCTGTGCAGTGGTTTAAAACGTTACTTGATATGGGAGTTGATACCTTATTAATAAGAGAAAAACTAGGGCGAGCGTATTATGAAAAAAGGATGTACCAGGAGTCTATAGATCAATATAAAGAAGTACTCTCCTATGATGATGAGGACTGGGGAACCTTAATAACACTAGCTCGATTAGAAAATTTTAATGCTAATTATGATCAGGCGATTACATATGGTTTAAAATCACTAGAATATAAGGATCTACCTTTAGATGATGTTTATTACACACTAGGGAGGTCGTTTGAGTTTAAAGATGACTATACAAGAGCAATGAAGTATTATCAATCTGCTACAAAGGAAGCTCCAGATAATTTTGAGGCTATTTATGCAATAGCCGTTATGGCAGATAATTATTATGAAGATAAGACCGAAGTTTTAAAACTTTATGAGCAGTTTGTTGAGAAGTACGGTAATTCTAAAAATCCACCCTATGTTGTGAGGATAGCAAGGGAAAGAATAACAATACTCAAGAGAGAAATTTTTGAAGCAAAAGAGAAAGACTAGTAAACGTTATACCCTTTTACTAGCCATTTAAAAATTGTATTTTCGATCTACGTATGAAAGGCTTCTTACATCGTGGATTATACTTGCTTGCAGCGATTGCTATGTTTATTTCTTGTGACCATTATGAGACCAAGAAAATATCATCAACTCAATATTTTGAAGAACGATGGAAGGCGATTGATTTAAACAATGTTGATGGGTATCCTACTTTTGATACCTGTAGTGATGTCCCAGAAGGAGAAGCACTTAAAGAGTGTTTTGAAGAGACAGTGACCCAAACGTTTTATGACTCTTTTGGAAAACATACGATTGTAGTTACAAAAGAGCTTGACGAGACCATTATTGTAAACTTTATTGTAAATGAGAAAGGCAAATACTGCATTGATTCTCTCAACATCTCTCAAGATATACGTAGTGAGATTCCAAAGCTAGAACAATGGATACACGAGGCTGCAAAAGAGTTACCACTAGCAAAACCAGCCACTAAGCAAGGAGTACCCGTAAAAACAAGATTTAAAATACCAGTCGTTCTTAAGATAGAAGAATGAGTATCACTTATAACGCACTGTTAGAGTATAAATTTATAGCCTATACTCACATCTACAGGAAATTCGCCATTGCTATCTAAAAAGAGTGAAACAGCATCGTGATAATTAAATGTCAAAAACCCTTTTCCTAAGCGTACATCTGCGCCTAGTCCAAAGATGATAGGTCCTTGAAAAATAGTGCGACCCTCCTCCTGATTATTCAATACTGCAGCTTCTTCTAATGGTGTAGGCGCAGGATTGAACCGAGAGAACGTGGCTAACTTTGTATTTACAAAAACATCTATAGCCCTGGTTTGAACAAATTTAAAACGGTGGTTAATAGATAATTGTAAAGCACTGTAATCATAAGCATCAGAGGGAAGTACTTGTTTATATTGCACAACAATAGCGTGTCTTCGCACCACAAGAGGATCTGTGATCTCAAACTCAAGCCCAAATTGAGCATTAGACTCATTATTTGGATTACTAGTAAAAACACTATTGGTAACTCCTACAAAACCACCTAGGCGTAATTCTACATTAGTGAGAAAACTATTAGGCACATAATCAGCATCTACACTACTGTTATAGGCGTTAAAAAAATTACGTAAACTACCTAAAGTTAGGTTTACCTTGTCTACAGAAAGAGTTGCATCCTTTGTGAGCTCTCTTAACGTGTCTTTATATTCCTCTTGGTAAACCTTGTCAACCTCCGTATTGACGAGCTCTATAGTGGTATTATCCTTTACTACAAAATAACGATAGTCCTTATCAATTACATTCCAGAGTAGGGTAAGCGTTCCTTCAACCTCAGTTTTGAGTTCATAGGTTGTACCATTTACATCATACGTTTGGGTTTGTGCAACAATGGGAGCTGTGAGTAAGAGCGCAAGTATGGCGCTATAAAAAAATTTCATATCTGTAAATTTGAGAGCTATTAAAGATACTAATTTATCGCGTGTAGCTACGGCCTTTCCAGTTAAAGCCACCTTTCAAAGCGCGTAAAGCAATAAAAGTACTTACAAAGGGATAGAGAATCATAACTATAGGATACCACGTTAGATATTGAGTTTTACCATAAAACCTCGCTTCCTTTGCTATAAGAATAAGGTCTAAGATTCCCTTTAATGCAAGACAAAATACCAATGTTATGACGATTTCCGCTTTCGCGAAAGCGAATGACTCAGGTACACCAATAATTATGTTCAGAAATAATAGTAAAAGGAAACTAAGGACACCCGCCGAAAGGAAGTTAGTAAGTAATACTAATAACCCAGTAAATTTTGAAAACCAGTATGTGTATCCTGTAGCTTTTGACGCCCATCTCACGCGCTGTGAGATAAAGCCTTGCCAGCTAGATTGCGATTGCGTAGAGACTATTACATCTCGAGCTTTTAGATACCGCACACGTTCTCTAGACAGCATAGAAACAGCCTCTAGTAAAAAATGATCATCACCACTCGCAAACTGTTGATGGCTTGCATAACCACCAAGCTTCTCAAAGGTTTTTTTCTCAAAAGCTAGATTTGCACCGTTACATAAAAACGGTTTATTAATCCCAAAACTTCCTGTAGTAACCCCCATTAAACTTAAAAAATCTAGTTGCTCATAGGCCTGTAATAATGAAGTGGTGCTGTTTGATCTTATAGCTACAGGCATCACCAGCATCTCACAATTGTAAGATGTGATAAAAGAGTTTATGGTTTCAAGCCATTTTGGTTTTAAAATACAATCTGCATCTGTTGTAAGGATCCACTCGCCCTGAGCTTTGTCTATAGCTACGGTTAATGCATCTTTTTTTGGTGAGTTAGAGCTGCGCTTTGACTCAAGTAGTTGGATTGGAAACTGCGTATGTTGCTTAGAAAATTCAGCAATTATAGCTGTTGAGTTATCGGTCGAAGCATCATCAACAAGTATGATCTCAAATAAATTTTTGGGGTAAGATAGTTTTGCAAGAGATGCAAGCAAAGTAGGCAATGTATTTTCTTCATTTCTAAAGGGTATAACGATAGAAAAATATGTTTTGGGTATCTCACGTGTTTGAGTAAACGTTTCTACAGTTGTACTCCCAATAATAAATAGAAGTATCATTATACTGTAGATAATAAAAGGTACAATTATGAGCCAGATCATTTTAGTACACTTTTATAGGATCCTATTGAGGGCGTTTTATAGAGGTAGTAAACTCCTGGTATAAGAGGTAACACCACATTTAAAACCCACATAAGGAAGACGGTGGTCAGTACAATCTCTTCCGGTATTTGGTACCAGCTAAAAATCCATAGTGCTACGCCTCCACGCACTATAATGTCTAGTGCCTGCATTACTGGTAATAGGGAGCTAAGTAAATACATACTAGCAATACAAGACATTGCAAACACATAGGAGATATCTGCCCCTAAGGCTTCGAGTATAAAATAAAATTGATGTGAGAAGATCACGTAGCGCACAAATGATAAAAACCGTACACGCTGCTTGGTTCTGGACGGGAGCTTTTTCCAGAATCTTTTAATTTTGTACCAAGCATTCCCTTTTAGAGTCCACTTGAGGCGTCTAAGCACTTTTGGTATAATTTGATAAAGCACAAGTGATAAAAAGACACTAAACCCCCAAAAAAATATAGCCACCCCACTCGTAAAAAAAGCGATAATACCCAACCCGACAAAACCAAAAACTAGAGTAGCAAGCAATTGATACGTATTCCCTATAAAATTTAAAAAGAGAATATTTTTTCTAGCTTCTATAGGATAGTAAAGTGCTTTAACCCCATAATCACCTGCTTTAGCAGGCGTAATAAAACCTACAAGATGTGCAGTTAATGTTTGTTTTACGCTTTCGCGAAAGCGAGAAATAACGGGTTCTGCATCGCTTTGTTCTACTTTGGAATCAAGGGTTAATAATTCCCATTTTTTAATTTCTATTAACCAGTTAACAATTGTAAATAAAAGTATAATCGTAAAATAGGTATATATCAGTATTGTATCAAATTCAAGTAAAAGCTCCTTGAGAAGTACTAGTGCACTTCTATCGATCTTAGTATAGATAAAATAGCTAGCAAGCACAACGATGAGAATTTTAAGAGTCCCCCATAGTAATTGCGTAGCTTTGTAAGATAATCGAGGCATTAACATCGTTTTAAATGCCTACAAAGTAACAACAAAAGCTTGGCCAAAGAAAAGATCATACTAGGGATTGATCCGGGAACCACTATTATGGGTTTTGGACTCATAAAAGTTGTAGATAAGAAAATGGAATTTATACAACTTAATGAGCTTTTACTCCAGAAGTATACAGACCCCTACGTAAAGCTTAAACTTATTTTTGAACGTACAATACATTTGATCGATACGTATCACCCAGATGAAATTGCGATCGAAGCTCCATTTTTTGGAAAAAATGTACAAAGTATGCTTAAGCTAGGGAGAGCTCAAGGTGTTGCTATGGCTGCGGGTCTTTCAAGAGAAATTCCTATTACAGAATACCTTCCAAAAAAAATTAAGATGGCTATTACCGGTAATGGTAATGCTAGTAAAGAGCAGGTAGCAAAGATGTTGCAATCTATGCTCAAAATTAAAACCTTACCCAAGAATCTTGATGCCACAGATGGTCTTGCAGCAGCGGTATGTCATTTTTATAATGCTGGTAAAGTAGAAATAGGTAAAAGTTATTCAGGCTGGGAAAGTTTTGTAAAACAAAATGAAAAGCGAGTAAAAAAATAAACCTACTACCTTACCAATAATGGCATCCATATATATACACATCCCATTTTGCAAACAGGCCTGTCATTATTGTGATTTTCATTTCTCTACCGTGATGGGTAAAAAACAAGAAATGATAGACGCTATTTGTAAGGAGCTTACAATGCGTAAGGATGAATTTAAAAATGAAGAGGTTGCAACTATTTATTTTGGAGGCGGTACACCCTCTGTTTTAGCTAGTACTGAGATAGACACCATTATCGATACTATATATAAATTTTATAACATTGAAGCGAGTCCAGAAATAACACTCGAGGCAAATCCTGATGACTTGAGCGTGGAAAAAATGAAAGAGCTAGCGGCCTCAAAAGTTAATAGATTAAGTATAGGGGTGCAGTCTTTTTTTGAAGAAGACTTAACATTAATGAACCGAGCGCATAACGCAAAAGAAGCGCTTTCTTGCTTAAAACTTTCAAAAGAATATTTTCCTAATAGCTCGCTAGATCTCATTTATGGTATTCCAGGAATGAGTAACGAGAGGTGGGAACAAAACATAGATCAGGCACTCGCATTGGAGATTCCCCATATCTCTGCATATGCCCTTACAGTGGAGCCTAAAACGGCATTAGAATCTTTTATCAAGAAAGGAATTATAGCTCCAGTAGATGATGAGGTTGCTCAAGAACATCACAAACTTTTAATGGATAAAATGGAGATAGCAGGTTATGAAAATTATGAATTTTCAAACTTCTCAAAACCTGGTTTTGAAGCTCGCAACAACACAGCATATTGGCAGGGTAAAAAGTATATAGGTATAGGTCCCTCTGCACACAGTTATGATGGGAAGAGACGTGCGTGGAATGTAAATAATAATCCTAAGTACATCAAAGCGATCAACGGAGATATCCTCCCGCAAGAAGTAGAGCAGCTGTCCATTACAGATCAATATAATGAGTATGTAATGACTCGATTACGCACGCAATATGGAGTTTCTCTTACCGCGATTGATCAACTTTACGGAGATAAGTTTAAAGAGTATTTTATAAAGCAGTCTCAAAAATATCTTGAAGAACACCTACTTTTTATTGATGGAGATCGTGTTTTTGTTACCAAAAAAGGGAAATTTTTAAGTGACGGTATTGCTGCAGATCTTTTTATGGTGAACTTAAAATAATCAGTTACCGTAGCAGCTGGCAAGCGAAGAGGTGCATAGCCTCAGATCAAAATCGTATATTTAACTTAAACAAGTTAACACCGTGCGCACAGAGATTACATATAAGAAGAAAACCTATAGTACCAATCTTTTAAAACCTATAGATATATCAATACCTATCACTACAAAAAAAAATTCACTTGCTTGGTATATTGATCCTCCTACGTTTAAAACCGTTGTAAATGATGATTGGATAGGTGATGTCAGTAAGGGCGGTGATGTAAATTTTAGAACGATCACTTTTAATCCTCACGCTCACGGGACTCATACGGAGACCGTAGGTCACATTACAGATAAGATATATAGCATTAATAAACGTCTCAAGACTTTTTTCTTCCTTGCAGAAGTGATCACAGTTATTCCGGAACCACTAGATAATGAGGATGACGATTTTATTCTTAGGGATACGCAATTTAAAAACCTTCTTAAGGGTAAAACGCCCGAAGCATTGATTATCAGAACGCTTCCCAATGCTCGTGAAAAGAAAGCGATGAATTGGTCTCATACAAACTGGCCATACGTAGAGGAAAAAGCAATGGTTCGCTTTCGCGAAAGCGGTATCAAGCATCTTCTCATTGATCTACCTAGTGTTGATAAGGAGAAAGACGGGGGAGCTCTAAAGGCGCACAAGGCTTTTTGGCACGTAGATGGTGATGTTAGACTGGATGCCACAATCACCGAGATGATTTATGTACCTCATACCGTTGCAGATGGTGCCTATTTACTTAATTTACAAATAGCTTCTTTTGAAAATGATGCAAGCCCCAGTAAACCTGTTTTATATAAACTTAAGTAAGTGATGAAATCTATATTGAAATTAGAAGAACTAGCGCAATTTCTATTTGGTATTTTTTTGTTTAGTCAATTAGAGTTTGCGTGGTGGTGGTTTATAGCACTACTCTTTCTTCCAGATGTGGGAATGATAGGATATCTAGTAAATTTAAAAATAGGAGCAATAACTTACAATATATTTCATCATAAAGGTCTAGCGCTTGCGTTATATATTCTAGGTATTTATGTGCAAAATCCTTGGGTGCAACTTTGTGGGATTATTTTGTTTTCGCACAGTGCACTTGATAGAATGCTTGGCTACGGACTCAAATATGATCGAGGCTTCAAGTTTACACACCTAGGGACACTTTAAACCAAAGTTTATGGAAGTACCTTACTATGCAGTCATTTTTACATCAAAACAAACGAGTAGCACTCGTGGGTATAAACAAGCTGCACAATTAATGGAAGAACTGGCAGCACAGATGCCAGGATTTTTAGGGATAGAAGGTGCGCGCGATCCAGATGAGCAATTAGGAGTTACTGTATCATACTGGAAAACGCTGGAGGATATTGCAAGGTGGAAACAGCAAGCTGAGCATCAAGGTGCACAACGTATGGGGAAATCAGACTGGTATGAAAATTATACCGTTAGGATATGTAAAGTAGAGCGCGCCTACAACTTTAATAAGATGTAATATATACGTTATGAGTAAGAATATAACCGCAGTGATTTTTGGAATTGCTATCGTGCTAGCATCGATTTTTTTAGGAAACGCGTATGTAGCACGTAAAAAAATTGATGGATCCATACAAGTTACAGGGTTAGGGAGTCAAGACTTTACGTCAGACTTGATTGTGTGGGAAGCGAGATTTACGTCTCAAAATCCAAATTTACAACAAGCGTATACAGGCTTAAATAAAAGCAAAGAAGCGATACAGAACTATCTGCTATCTAAGGGGGTTCCAGAAGATGCCTTAGTCTTTAGCGCTGTGCAATCTAGTGAAAAAACAAAAGCAAATTATGGGCCCAATGGTAATTACATAGGGGCAGATTTTGTGGCTTATGAGCTTAGCCAGACCGTGCAGATCGAATCTAAAGATGTAAATAAAATTGAGAAAATTTCTAGAGAAGTAACACAGCTTCTCAATCAAGGGGTCCAACTGTACTCGCAACCTCCTAGATACTATTATACTAAACTAGCCGATTTAAAAATCGAGATGATCTCAAAAGCTACAGAAGATGCCAGATTACGAGCCGAAAAAATAGCCGAAAATTCTGGCGGTACCCTAGGAGACTTAGAATCTGCTCGTATGGGAATTTTTCAAATTACAGGTCAGAACAGCGCAGAAGATTATTCTTGGGGAGGAGCCTTTAACACAAGTTCAAAAGATAAAACAGCATCCATTACTATGAAACTACAGTACGGGACAGACTAAACAGACTGGTTTCAACACTCAATTACACTTATAAACTATGACCAATTTTTAAATGGATGTGTAGAAAGTTGTGAGTTATAGTACGCAGCATTTCCAGTAACTTCCTTTCCTACCCAATCTGGTTTCTCAAAACTTTCATCCTCGTAACTCAACTCAATCTCTGCAACGGTTAGACCGTCGTTATCACCGTAAAACTCATCTACTTCCCAAGTGTGAGGGCCTCTGGTGATTAGGTATCGTGTCTTGTCAATAGTACCTGGTAGGCAAATCTTAAGGAGTGTGTGAGCTTTTTCTACAGTAATTTTTTCTTCTACTTCTATGCGCGTGGTGCCACTCTCATTAGATGCTCCCTTTATTGTAATAAATGCGTTATTTCCTTTGATCCTTACACGCACTGTGCGTTCGGGATCGGTGCAAAGATACCCTTGCACAATACGCTCAGATGCAAAAGCCTCTGTTTTATATTTTGTTGATGTGACTAAAAATTTACGTTCAATTTCTACCATAATACATCTTAGTCAACGGTTTTTTCTTGCCAGGGAGGTGTAGCATTATCATCGAGTTTTTGATACAGGATCACTGTGTTCGTGTCAGGATCACTAAGGTGTAGCTCCTTGCCTTGCCATTGTTTAATTTTAGTTGGGTTGCATACGCTTTCGCGAAAGCGTAACTCATACTCCTCAATATCATCAACTTCAAAGTAGACGTTAACCTGATACGATGGTTTTTTTTCTGTGTGGTATGCGGTAAAAATAACGTGATGATCTTTGTTCTCAAAATGCGCGTGGTGATCCTCTTCAAATTCTATAAGTTCCATCCCTAGATTTGAGTAAAAATCTATAGATCTCTTTAAGTCTCTAGAGGGGACGGTAATGTGATTAAAGGTTGTAGTCATGACTCAACGCTTTAATTTCTGAGTTAGTTATTTCTTGATGTTGTGCAGGATGTAGCGCAAGTTGTACCATAGCCGTTGCAATAGCTGTTGCTTGGGTAGATTTGTACTTTTTGAGAGGGCCTATCATTAAAAGGTCTAAAAAAGACATTACTTTTTTGAGGATTTTCTCACCTTTTCGGTCTTCATCGGGTCGTCCGTTTATAAAGGCTGGCTTAAATATAAACGTATGATTTATTCCCATTTTTAAAACATCACGCTCCATCTCACCTTTTGTGCGTGAATAGAAAAATGGACTGCTCACACTCGAACCCATTGATGAAATGACTAGGTACGATTCTATACCATGTTCCTTAGCTAGACGAGCTGTCTCTATAGGGATGCCGTAGTCTATGGCGCGATATGTCTCTTTGTCTGGAGTTTGTGCCATAGTGGTTCCTATACAGCAAAAGACAACATCACCATAAAACTGTGCTGTAAAGGTCTCCAGGTCCATAAGATCACAAATAATCTCTTCTATCTTACTGCCCTTAAATGTGGTGGGACGTCTTGTAAAGATTTTAATTTTTGTAAACGCCGGATCTTTCTGTAATAAATCTGTCACGAGACCTCCTGTAAGTCCAGTCGCTCCTAGTACAATTGCTGTTTTACCCATTAGTAGTCTGTTACATCACCCCAGTTTTCTCCTGTTTTAATACGTCTAAGCTGCATTTCTGAAATACCAAACTGCTTAGCAATCATTTTGAGTCGTGTTTTGCGATTAGGGTCAAAAAGTTTGCGCTTTATAATTTTTACACGTCCCTCAGTAAGTTTTGAATAGGTAATCGTTTTAGGCCTTGCAAGATACTCAGGATTTGTAAATTGATGAATCTCCTTTTCCCGTTTTGTTGCCCATTGCAAATTTTCTACCTTGTTATTTTCCTTGTCATAATCGAGATGAATTACGTAAGGTTTTTGTTCTGGATTTTCTATAAAATGTTGTGCAACAAGTTTGTGTATATAGCGAGAGGTAGATTTACCGCTTACTTGTTTGAGAGGTAGGCTCCGGTAATGATTTATGTACGCTTTTTTTTGAAGCTTCTCCTCGTCATATTTACAATTGATAACGCGACCGTAATTTGAGATTTTAAAGTGCTCTCGTGAAGCAATTTTTTCATCAAACTGGATCTCCTTCCAAAGCTCTCCTCTAAGATTAATGATCATAATCATTCAATTATCTACTCAAATTTACGGATTTCCGTAAGACTAAAGAGAAGCACATGTTGAGGTTAGTTCTTACCTTGCATATCGTGACACAACCGCTACCCATACGTAAAATTATTCATGTTGATATGGATGCTTTTTATGCATCTGTAGAACAGCTCGATAATCCCAATTTAAGAGGCAAACCTATAGCTGTAGGAGGTGGGGGAGAGCGTGGCGTTGTAAGTGCGGCTAGTTATGAAGCTCGTAAATATGGAGTGCGCAGTGCAATGGCGGGTGCGCTTGCGCGAAAATTATGCCCGGAGCTCATTTTTGTTAAAACAAATTTTGAACGATACCGGGAAGTTTCTGACCAGATAAGGAGCGTCTTTTTTGAATTTACAGATCTTGTGGAACCCTTATCTCTTGATGAAGCATACCTTGATGTGACCGAAAATAAAGTAGGTATGCCCAGTGCCACAGTAATTGCCTCGTGGATAAGGCAGCGCATTTTTGAAACCACAGGGTTAAACGCTAGTGCAGGTATAAGTATCAATAAGTTTATAGCAAAAGTAGCTAGCGATATCAATAAGCCCAATGGTCAAAAAACAATCCCTCCAGAAGATGTTATTCGCTTTCTGGAAGAACTTGATATTAGAAAATTTTACGGGATAGGGAAAAAGACAGCAGAGAAGATGTACCTCCATGGCATATTTACAGGGCTTGATCTAAAATCTAAGACAGAGGCATATCTCACAGAAAATTTTGGAAAAAGTGGTGCCTATTATTACAACATAGTACGGGGTATACAATACAGCGAGGTAAAACCTAATCGCATACGAAAGTCCCTAGCTGCCGAGCGAACTTTTAGAGAAAACATTACTTCAGAAATATTTATGCTAGAGAAGCTTGATCACATAGCCGAAGAAGTGGCAAGACGTCTTCAAAAAAGCGAAGTAGCTGGAAAAACACTCACGTTAAAGATTAAATATTCTGACTTTACCTTGAAAACAAGATCAAAAACTCTCGAGTATTACATACGATCTAAAGAAGTGATATTAGAAACGGCAAAGGATCTTTTATATCAAGAGAAACTAGAAAACAGCGTGCGGTTACTCGGCATCTCGCTATCTAATCTTAATACAGAAGATCGTAAAAAGAAAGATGCCGAAAAGGTTAAGGACAACGATGAGATCGATGTGCAAATGCGTTTTGAATTCTAGCTGCTCCTAATTTATTATCCTAGTATTTTAGTTTGCCTTCTATAAAACGCATCTTGCTGGCGTTTCATAATTTCTTTGGCCATCTTCTTTTTATAATTATAGAGCTCTTCATCTTGAGCAATATCTGTGTAGATACGATCATTTACTATATGATCTGTTTCTGTCAAAATCTTACGTTGTGCTGCCTTTTGAGCGCTCCATTCTTTAATAGTGCGTTCGTGATCTGCAAGTTTGATATCATATTCTCCCATAGGCGAGATAAGCTTTGAAAATATGGGAGCTGTTTCAATAGCGAGAAATAATAGAAAAATAAAAAGTGAAGGCAACCAAGGGAGCTCACTCATAGCATCAATACGCGCCATTAGTCCATCAAAATTATTAATAATAGGCTGGCTGGTACTTACGGCCGTATTAAACTCGTCTTTAAGTAGTTCTTTTTGCGTTTCTGCAGCAGTAATCTTTTGAGCATTTTCTGCTTTGAGGGCGTTTAATTCGGCGAGGGCGGCATCGTGTTTGTCACGTTTTTCTTGGTAAACAGGTCCCTTGCCTAATAGCTCTGTACCTGCAGTACCTTCGGCCTCTGCAATGTAGATATCGTATAGGTTATTTACTTCAGTTTCTTTAGAGATAATCTCATCTTTTGCAGATGCAATTTGAGCATCTAGTTTATTAATCTCTGGAGTATATTGGGCAAGGATTTCTCCTTGATTCTGTACCGTAAACTCATTTTTTTGAGACAGCATTACGCGATCTATTTCTTTTTCAAAAATCTTAAGTTCAAGAGGTTTTGAAATCACAATAGCAATAATAACAGCAAGAATAAGCCTTGGGATGGCCATCCCAAATTCTTTCCACCACTGGTCACGTTTTTTTAATGTTGATACAATAAACCTATCGAGATTAAAAATTACAAGGCCCCAGAGCATCCCAAAAAGGATTGCTCGATACACATTATCAAAAACCGTAAACAGTGCATATGTTGCGGCAATAGTTGCTAGAACAGCTGTAAAAAAAACGGTTGCTCCTATACCTGCGTATTTGTTTTTTTCACCTCTTGAGCACGTGTCAAGAAGATCTCGATCTGCTCCAGAGCAGAGAATAAAAAAAGATTGAATCATAATATGTTCGTTTAGTTGTTTAGTTACTGGGTGATTGAAGTCCAGTAGATTGATGATTGTAGTGATTATAAGAACGATTTTTTTTTCTAATTGTTACACTTCTTAG
>CAWUIT010000037.1:0-15235 GCA_963922345.1 uncultured Dokdonia sp.
GGTAAAGGATTGCGACTAGGTGGAAGTAAACAACTTTACCAAGATAATGGAACGGTCTATGGAGATCTATCTGCTATACTAATAGATAATATGCCTTTTTGGGCAGAGTTTAGTAGCACACCCAATCACGATGTTTCACTTTTGAGTAATTGGGAAGTAAAGATGCAAGCAATTGTAGATGAGACGATCCAGCAAGATGTAACAAGCCTCGCAGGGGTTCCTTCTTGGATGCTGGTATTACTAAATACTGTTCTAGAAACTACTGGTAAAGATAATCTACTAGATGTCTGGCCTAATCTGGAGGTGTATTTTCATGGCGGCGTTAGTTTTGACCCTTACAGGGCGCAATATGAAAACTTAATCCCATCAAATTCTTTTAAATATTACGAAATTTATAATGCCTCAGAAGGTTTTTTTGCCATTCAAGGTCAGAACGATTCAAACGAATTGTTACTTATGCTTGACTACGGGATTTTTTATGAGTTTATACCGATGGATACGTATGGTACTGCTTCACAAAAAATAATCCCACTTAATGAGGTAGAAGTTGGGCCTAACTACGCTATTGTTATAACCACTAATGCTGGATTATGGCGTTATAAAATAGGTGACACCGTCCGGTTTACATCTACAAGCCCTTATAGAATTAAAGTTACAGGTAGAACGAAGCATCATATTAATGTTTTTGGTGAGGAGCTCATTATTGAAAATGCAGAAGAGGCTCTCAAAATGGTTACTCAAGAAACAAATTGTGAGATAAAGGATTATACAGCGGCTCCTATTTTTATGGATGGTAAGGAAAAAGGAGCCCACGAGTGGATCATAGAATTTAAAAGTCCTCCTGAAGACATGAAGGAGTTTGAATCTATATTTGACCTTGCCTTGCAAGAAGTTAATAGTGATTATCAGGCAAAGAGATATAACAATACCACACTCGATGCTCCAAAAATACATGCAGCACGGGAAAATTTATTTTATGATTGGCTACGTTTAAATAATAAGCTTGGAGGCCAGCACAAAGTACCTAGATTATCTAACAAAAGAGATTTTGTAGAAGCCTTATTAGAACTTACTTAGGCTAAGATTATTTAAAATAATAGTCTAAAAAGTTACTTGCATTCCGTATCTCGTCGATAAAAATACCCATCTTGTCTAAAAGTCTCTATTTTATTTTTATGTTAGGATAAAGCCACATACTTTCGAGGTAGTTAGATTCCCCAGAATCATAATTATTTAGATGAAAACAATACTCACTTTCTCGCTTACGGCTCTATTTTTTCTTTGCGTTTTTACAGCGCACTCTCAAGATTATGAAGATCTTGCAGAATTGACAGAAGACGTCTACTATAAAAAAAGTTCTGAAACCTTTTATGGAGATAATGGTTTCAAATTTGAAACTTTTGAGACTGGAATTAACACCAAGTATTCTGATTATGGAATTGGTTTTTTTAGAGAAAAGTTTATCTCCTTTTCTGCTCGAAAAATAGGTGCTTTTGCAAAAATTGATGACAATACAGGAGAACCTTTTACAAAGCTCTATTGCTCAGATATAACTTATGAGTACAATCTCAAGAGACCCCAGCTTTTTTCTTCAATACTAAATAGAAACGATAACTTAGGAACCCTTGCCTTCTCTGAAGATGGTAACACCCTGTTCTACACTCAAAGTAAAGAGAACGATACACAACAATTTGAAATCTATAGCGCTATCATGAATCCAAATAGAGAGGGTGAGTGGATCAATAGCACACTACTTTCTATTAATGGCGATTTTTCTGTAGAAAATCCTCATTTAAGCAGAAATGGAAAATGGCTTTATTTCTCATCAGATAGGCCTGAGGCTCTAGGAGGGTTTGATATATTTAGAGTGGCCATAAGAAATAACGAAACATATGGGGACGTAGAACGATTAGAAGGTAGCGTAAATACAGTACTGGATGAGAAATTCCCACAAACATCTCTAGATGGTAAATATTTATATTTTTCTTCTAAGGGTCACGACAGCCAAGGAGGCTATGATGTTTTTAGATCACGCAAGGCTAAGCTAGGCTTTGTAGCCACCAGAAATCTAGGAAACACGATAAACTCTTCTAAAGATGATGTAGCATTTATCCAAGCGACTAATAATATTGGCTATATGACTTCCAATAGAGAAGGTGGTTCTGGTAGCTATGACATATACAAAGTGAAAGAATCTATAATCTCATTATCAATCGCAGGTAAAGTAATTGATGCAGAGACTAAAATACCTTTAAGCGATGCTACCGTCGTATTACTTGATGAATATGGAGAAGAGGTAGACATCATGCGTACAAGAGAAGATGGTAGTTATAACTTTCCAGTAGATGGTTTTGTAAATTATACCGTTCTATCTTATAAAGATGGTTTTGAAAGAGCATCCTCTATGATTAATACCTCTGCAAGAGAAAGCAAATCTTTTATAAACACAGTAGAGTTAGAAGCAACTCCAGCAGAAATAATAGAAACGGAAGAAAAAACAATAATTCAAATTGACAATATCCAGTTTGATTTAAACAGTGCAAAAATCAAGGATGTATCTACAATTACTTTGAACACTGTAGTTGCGACATTAAAAGCAAATCCAGCGATAAAGATTACTATAAACGCACATACTGATGCACAGGGTAACGCTGCTTACAATAAAAAACTATCGATGAAGAGAGCAGCCTCAACAATGAATTATTTGTTGAGCAAAGGAATTGAATTAAGTAGATTAAGCTATGAAGGTTTTGGTGAAGAACAACTTTTAATAGAATGTTCTTCTTGTACACCAGAACAAAACGAACTCAATAGACGTGTAGAGTTTATTGTAGTAAAAGACTAAAATATAACCATTTTGAATGTTAACTACTGCTTTATGTAGTCGTTACAAAGACAGCTATCAGTTGGGGGACTGATAGCTGTTTATTTTTTTACAATCTTCACCATTTTGCACGTAATTAATCTTGCTAGGCTAGAACTACGTAAAGTCAATAAAAAAAGCACTCTTAATTGAGTGCTTTTTTTATTGTACGAATAATCGTTTAAATTAAGATGCTGCTTTCAACTTTTTGAGTGTAGACTTATTAAGTTTTCCCTCTGCATACGTTTTTGTTACATTGAGTGTATTTTCCTCTGAGCTAGGAAGATCAAACATAGCGTCTGTTAAAATCGCCTCACACAAACTACGCAACCCTCTGGCACCTAATTTATACTCAATAGCCTTATCTACGAGGTAGTCAAGAGCATCGTCTGTGATTGTAAAGTCAATGTCATCCATTTGAAAGAGTTTCTTATACTGCTTTATAATGGCATTTTTAGGCTCTGTAAGGATCGCTCGTAGCGTTCCAGAGTCTAGAGGATTCATATGCGTAAGCACAGGAAGACGACCTATAATTTCTGGTATAAGGCCAAAGTCTTTTAAATCTTTAGGTATAATATATTTGAGCATATTATCCTTCTCAACAACGGCATCGCTTTTACTAGCTACAAACCCCATAGCTTGCATGTTAAGTCGTTTTGAGATGTGACGCTCTATCCCATCAAACGCACCACCAGCTATAAAAAGAATGTTCTCTGTATCTACCTCAATAAATTTTTGATCAGGATGTTTTCTACCTCCTTTTGGCGGTACATTTACCACTGTTCCTTCAAGTAATTTAAGGAGTGCTTGCTGCACACCTTCACCACTTACATCTCGTGTAATAGAAGGGTTATCACTCTTACGAGCTATTTTATCTATCTCATCAATAAATACAATACCTCTCTGTGCTTTCTCAAGATTATAATCTGCAGCTTGTAGCAATCGTGTTAAAATACTCTCGACATCCTCACCCACGTAACCTGCCTCTGTTAATACAGTAGCATCTACAATAGCGAGAGGTACGTTAAGCATTTTGGCAACAGTTTTGGCAATGAGTGTCTTACCCGTTCCTGTTTGCCCTACCATCACAATATTACTCTTCTGTATCTCGATATCATCATCTGTTGCAGGTTGTAATAACCTTTTGTAATGATTATAAACGGCAACAGACATCACACGTTTTGTAAATTCTTGACCTATTACATATTGATCAAGAAATTCTTTTATTTCTTGTGGTTTTTTGAGCTTGAGTTCTCCTTCAAGATCATTTGTAGCCACATCCTTGGACTCTTCTATAACTATGCCGTGTGCTTGCTCTATACATCTATCACAGATGTGCGCATCTAAGCCTGCTATTAACAGATTGGTCTCTGGCTTCTTTCTGCCACAAAATGAACATTCTAAATCTTCCTTTGCCATAACTACATTATTGTAGAGGTTACGCTTTCGCGAAAGCGTAAAAACTCTTAATCTCTCTTCAAAATCTCATCAATCATCCCGTACTCCAATGCCTTATCGGCTTTCATCCAGTAATCACGATCACTGTCATTATACACCTTCTCATAATCTTGACCAGAGTGCTTTGCTATAATATCGTAAAGTTCTTTTTTGAGGGTTAAAATTTCCTTAGCAGTGATTTCTATATCGCTTGCCTGTCCCTGAGCACCGCCCATAGGCTGGTGAATCATCACCCTTGAATGTGGCAAACCGCTACGTTTACCCTTTTCTCCAGCGCAGAGCAACACAGCCCCCATAGATGCCGCCATTCCTGTACATATAGTGGCAACATCTGGTTTAATAAATTGCATAGTGTCATAAATCCCTAGGCCAGCATAAACGCTTCCTCCTGGAGAATTAATATAAATCTGTATATCTTTATTTGCATCTGTGCTTTCTAAGAAAAGCAGCTGTGCTTGAACAATATTTGCTACCTGGTCATTTATTCCTGTACCTAAAAAGATGATACGATCCATCATAAGACGTGAGAAAACGTCAAAGATCGCAATATTCATCTGGCGTTCTTCTATAATATTAGGAGTAAGACCTTGAGGTAACATACTCGTAATAATCTTGTCGTAATAGTTAGAATTGATACCTTGATCTTTAGTAGCAAATTCTTTAAATTCTTTTCCGTAATCCATATGTTTTCTAGCAGTAATTTCTTTTAAAAAAAGCGTTCTACTTGTTTAAGTAAAACGCTTTAAAGATACTTATTATATGGGAAGTATTCTAATTGTAAACTTCCTTGACAAATTGATCAAAGGTCACTTCCTTCTCTTTAAGTTTTACATTCTCCTTAAAAAATGTGAGCATTTTTACATTCATAAGTTGCTCAGAAAGACGCTTTACCTCTTCTTGATTTCCTAGAATACGCGCTGCGATGTCATCTAGCTCTTTCTCCTCTGGATTGAGCTGGCCATACTGAGCCATTTGCGCTTTAATCATATCTTTTGCGTAGTCTTTTAACTCATCAAAAGTTACTTGAAGGTTATTATCTGCGATAATTTTACCTTCAATGAGTTGCCATCTTAAACCTTTTTCAGAACGCTCATATTCTTCCTTTGCCTCATCTTCAGTCATTGGCTTATCACCTGTAGACTGTATCCATCTTGATAAGAAATCTGAGGGAAGATCAAATTTTGTTTCTTCTATGAGTCGCTCAGTAACATCATTCATAAGCTGTTGATCGCTCTGCTGAACGAATTGACGCTCACCGTCTTCTTTAATTTTTTCCTTTAACTCAGTTGCTGTTTTTACAACATCCTTACCAAAGAGTTTATCAAAGAGCTCTTGATCAAGATCTGCCTCTTCTCTTTTGTTTGTTTCAGTTAAAGTGAAAGTGACATCGGCATTTATATCTTTTGCCTCATCTTCAGATATTTTCAAGGCAGATTGATATGTTCCCGCATCAGAGAAGAGTCCTTTGGTTTTTACAGAAATCTCATCGCCTGGTTTTGCTCCTATAAATGCTTCTGTGTTCTTCTTCCCTTTAAGCTGCGCTACTTCAAAGGTCGTTGTGTTTTCAATACCGGCTTCTTCATTTTTAAAAGTACCCGTAACCTCGCTATCCTTTGCTACTTCTGTCTGAGAGTGAAGCTTACCGTATTGCTTACGGATGGTAGTAATTTGACTATCTACCATTTTATCATCTACTTTGATCTTATAGCTTGTAATGGCTTTTTTAGGAGTAAGATTTACTTCAAATTTTGGGGCCATGCCTAATTCAAATTCAAAATTATAATCCTCTGTATCCCAATCAAAACCATCTTGATTTTTTGGTAATGGATTTCCAAGAACGTCGAGTTTCTCTTCTGTAAGAAATTTGCTCAATGCATCTTGAAGAAGCTTGTTTACCTCATCAACACGAACTGCCATCCCGTATTGTTTTTTTACCATTCCCATAGGGACATGTCCTTTTCTAAAACCTGGGATATTTGCTGTCTTGCGATAGTTTTTAAGAATAGACTCTACCTTGTCGTTATAATCGTCTTTAACGATCTCCACCTTTACTACTGCGTTCAGGTCGTCTATTTGCTCTTTTGTAATATTCATTGAAATCTAATTTTGAGGGCGCAAAAATACGATATTTTTACTACTAGTACAATATTTATGGTGTGAGTCTTTTTACTTCTTATCGTCACGTATTAAGGTAAATAGGATACTTTGAAATATACTTAATAGTATACTAAAGAGTAATGCAATCCAAATCCCGCTTACATCAAAACCACCTATAAAATAATCTGCTATTAAAATGATAATCGCATTAATTATAAACAAGAAGAGTCCAAAGGTAATTATTGTTATAGGCAATGTGAGAATTACTAATATAGGTCTCACTATAAATTTGAGTAATGCTATAATGATAGCTACAATGATCGCGGTTAAAAAGCCATCTACTGCTACTCCAGGAAGAAGTTTTGATAAGACCACCACTGCTATAGCGGTTAATAATATTTTTACGATTGATTTCATATAAGTATGTATTAGTTTATGCTTTCGCGAAAGCGTAAAACTAAACATAAAAAAAGCGCTTTGATTTTTCAAAGCGCTTTCTTAACAATATTATATGAGATTAGTTCACATTATTACTAATTGTGACAGATCCATAGTTTCCTATATTTACACCTGGAATTGTTGATCCATATTGAGCATTTATAGCATCTATAATTGCATTTGCAGTAAAGGCATAACCTCTAGGCGATGGATGTACACCATCTAGTGAAAATGCTCCTCCGGTTACAAAGGTAGACGATAAGATACCACCATCATAAGCAACACCACCATCTGCAACAGCTTGTAATGCAGAACGCGCGTCTACATAAGCTAGTCCATTTGCACTAGCTAGACCTTGAATTGTTGCGTTGTATTGTGCCTGTGCTTGAGATACAAGTTCCTGCTCTCCAGTTGTTAACACAAATTGATCTGCTAATGGAACTGACACTCCAAGGATTGCTTGTGGGTTTCCATTTACAGTGGTTCCTAAAACACCAGAAGATGTTAATGGAAATAAATCTCCATTATTTGCCTGGCGTAGCGTCCCTAGGGTTGCTGCAGTTACAGGATCTAAGTTAAATGGTGGTCCTTGTAATATTTGAGAAATATCTGTTAAGTCTTCATCACTTATAATTGGAAAGTTTACTCCTTCTACAAAGTTGATCTGACGGGCAGCTGCTTCCTCAGGTGAAATAATTCCAAATTGCACTAAACCTCCAAGTACTTGTGTATTATACAAAGTAAAGTTGCTGTTTACAAACGCAGCAGTGGCTGCATCTAATGGTATAGATTGAGCAGGAACCGCTGTAAAGAATGGAATTGATGTTACGTCTGGAATATTTATTAATGCTCCTTTTGCTCCTGTAGCTACAAGTGCTTCTACCTCTTGTGCATACACATTTGCAAAAACATTAGGATCTGTAATATCATTTGACCCATATGTTGTTGGATCCAAGTTTCCTGTCTGATCTACTCCTGCTCCTCCTGAAGTTGCAAATCCTAAGATATCATTATTCCCTATCCAAAGAGAAAAGAATGTTGGGTTTGCAGCCACGGCATCTCCAATAACAGTTGCGTTTGGACTACTTGCAAAACGTATAAAATATGGATTTGCAGAAGCTGGGAATCCAGCAGGGTTTCCATAACCTGGAGCAACTAAGTGGTAACTTTTTGCTCCTGGCACCCCATAGTTATTAAAAGGTCCAGAAACTACATTTGAGATATCTGTGGTAGGTGACCCATTAAGTACTGCTGGTCCAAGATTCCCTTCCTCGTCTGTAGCTAGTACAAAACGATTTGCTGTGATTTGGTTTCCACCAAATAAAAGTCCTCCCGTGTTATCATTTACTAATGGCTGTGTAAACTCACCACCTCCAGCTAGCGCAAACTGCTGCGCCATAATGTTAGGAAATGAATTTTCTTGTCCTGTTATGTATAAAGCATTATCTGCAAATCCTGCAGTTAGAGAATTTCCAACAGAAACATAGGAAGAGAAATCTGCCTCTCCACTCGTATAAACTGCATCGTCGATGATATCGTTTTCAAATTCTGGCTCACAGGCTACAAGTCCAAGTGCAAGCGCAGGAAGTGCTATATAATTAAAATATTTTTTCATTGCTGTTGTTTTTATAATTTGTAGCTAAGACCTAAACCTGGTGAGAATGCACTAGAACGATATGTTCCTTCAAAAGGTACTCTCTGACCACTCTCAAAGTAAGAATCATAAGATGCATCTATCTCCTTAAATGTTAAATATAAGAATGATGCGTCTACAGCTAATTTTTCTGTAATATTAAATGTAAAACCTCCAGTAAATCCGTATGAGTCATTACGTGGTGTTTCTGGTGCAAAGAATCCATCTTGCACTGGCGACTCATCAAAATAAGCTCCAGCTCTTAAGACAAACTTGCTACTTGCTTCATATTGCGCACCAAAACGAAAGGTTGACGCGTTTTCATAATTACGTGGGTTTCTAGACTCTAACGCTACAGATCCATCTGCATTTAAAAAGTCAAGATTTAATGCTTCGTAAGCATCCCACTCTGCATAGTTCCAGTCAAAGTTAAGTGTCCATTTATCGCAAGGCTTGTAAGATACTCCTACCGTCCACTCTGCTGGTAAAGGTAAAGATGCCGTAAAGTTATATGTGCCATTTGGGATAGGCGCTAGTGGAGAATCTGGTACGTTTGCAAATACTGCATCTCCGTCTCCAGACTCAACTTCTACATCAATTTTCGATCTATAGTTAATTCCGAAAGACCACTGGTCATTAGGCGTAATCATTGCTCCTACAGAAAACCCAAAAGCATTCACTCCTTGAGCATCAATCTCAACGTTAGAACGATTTCCATCAATATCTGCTAAAGTACGTGTCAAATTACGGTTGAAATTCACCCCACCAATAGCGAGGATAGGTCCACCACCAATACTTAAATCATCAAATAATTTTACAGAAACTAATGGCTGCACAAAAATTGCAGATAGCTCAATACTATTTACTAAGTGTGATCCTGCCCAGTCTGTAGGATACTCAACTGTACTACCATAAGGAGTGTACACTGCAAGTCCTACAGCAAGTTTCTCACTAATATTGTAGCTTGCATAGAAATAAATAGGAGTTCCAGTAGGGCTATCTGTTTCTGAAGATAATCCAAATTCAGTATTTTGATACTTAACATCAGAAAATACTCCGAAACCACCTACGGCTAGATTTAACTTTCCTTCAAGATGCACAAGACCTCCAGGATTAAAGAACGCAAGCTCTGCGTTATTTACCATCGCCACACCTGTGTGACCCATTGCTAGACCGCGCTGCCCTTGCAAGCTCACTCGGTAACCACCAGCATACGTTACAGCTGCAACTAGAAGTAGCACTACAACACTTAATACTTTTTTCATAATTTAATTTAGGTTAAGGGAAATATAATATTCCTAATAATTCTGCCTCAAAAATACTGTATTTTTGAGGGATTCTCATTTTTCCAGCCTATTTACTATGCATACATAATAAATTAACTGTGACAATGTTATAAAAAATTTATCACTTCCTTATAAAAATCTTTAGGATTTTCTGCGTGAAGCCAGTGACCTGCATTTGAAATGGTTTTTAATTGTGCTTTCGCGAAAGCGTTTTTAATAGCCTCCTCATCTCCATCAAGGATATAGTCAGATTTTTCACCTCTTAAAAATAATGTCTCTCCTTCATATACTGCGCCCTCGGGCAATGCTTTACCTATTTCTTCAATATGGGTGGTAAGTGCAGAGAGGTTCACACGAAGACCAAGTTTTCCTTTTTCTACCCAATAAAGATTTTTGAGCAGAAAAAGCCTCGTTCCCAAATCTGGGATATATGTAGATAAAAATGCGTCTGCCTCAGAGCGGCCTGATAATGCTTCTTGATTTGACTCTAGCGCCGTAAGACCCTCTAAAATTATTTGATGGTGTTGAGGATACTGTTTTGTGCCTATATCTGCAATAATGAGTTTATCTATCATTTCTGGAAACTGTGTTGCAAAGAGCATAGCAACTTTACCTCCCATAGAATGACCTAATAGATTAAATTTAGCAATCCCCTGCGCCTCGCAATAATTCTTCAAGTCTAGCGAAAGCAGCGTGTAGTTAAAATCATTACTGTGAAAACTCCTACCGTGATTACGTTGGTCCAAAAGATGCACTTCAAAGCCATCTTGAGCAAACTGCTTAGATAGTGTTTTCCAGTTGTCACCCATACCTAGAAATCCATGTAATATAATGAGTGGTTTTCCTTTACCGACTACATTAGCGTGTAAAATCATTAGCTAAGCTTTTGTAAATAGCTTTCAATGACGTTTTTAAAACCATCATACAAAGCTTCTGATATTAATGCATGACCTATTGAAACTTCAAGTAAATCTGGAATACTGTTATGGAAGTATGCGATATTTTCTAGAGATAAATCGTGCCCAGCATTTATTCCTAACCCTAAATCACTTGCTAAAAACGCAGAGGAAATAAACGGTTTGATAGCCTCTTCACGGTTAGTAGGAAATCCTTTTGCGTATGCTTCTGTGTATAACTCGATACGATCTGCACCTGTTTCCTTAGCACCCTCAATCATCTTCTCTACTGGATCTACAAAAATTGATGTACGTATTCCGGCATTTTTAAATTCTTGAATAACATCTTGTAAAAAAGACTTGTTCTTTACAGTGTCCCACCCTGCGTTACTCGTAATGGCATCTACGGCATCTGGCACTAGAGTCACTTGTGTAGGTTTTGTCTCTAAGACAAGATCTATAAATTTTTGAATTGGATTCCCTTCAATATTATACTCTGTTGTAACCACATCTACAAGATCACGAGCATCTTGATATCTTATATGCCGCTCGTCTGGTCTTGGGTGTATTGTGATGCCCTGAGCACCCATTTCTTGTAAATCTCTGGCAACTTTTAATAAATCTGGAACATTGCCGCCTCGAGCATTACGAAGAGTCGCAACCTTATTTATATTCACACTTAATTTTGTCATAGCAATATGATGTATTTTGAAATCACAAAAATACAAAGACCCTTCTGCTAGGCGGTAATTTTTTCATTATTTTGCAATATGACATTGACAGACTTTATTATTAACGATATCACTCCCGTTTCTGAAAAAGAGAATATAGGAGAGGTGCAGTCTATTTTTAGCCAGACAACCTACTCTCACGTACCTGTTGCCAGAGAGCAGGTGTATGTAGGTTCCCTATCAGAAAATGATACACATTGCCTTGATGCAAACACCCCTATAAGTGACTACACACACGCTTATGAGCAATTTTTTGTGCGCTTTGAAACAAACTGGCTAGATGTTTTAGAGGCATTTGCTCAAAATGGCTGTAATATAATGCCTGTGCTTGATGAGAAAAACACCTATTTAGGATATTATGAACTCGAGGATGTGATGAGCTTCTTTAATAATACGCCCTTTATAAGTGAGCCTGGCAGTGTGGTAGTTATAGAAAAAGGGGTTCAGGATTATTCTTTTAGTGAGATTACTCAGATTGTTGAGTCAAACGATGGTAAAATCTGGGGAATGTTTATCTCAAAAATTGAAAATGACGTAGCAGAGATCTCACTTAAAATAGGTCGAGCAAATTTTAATGATATACTCGCTGCCTTTAGACGGTATAGCTACAATATAGTGTCAAGTCACCAAGAAGATACTTTTCTTACAGATTTAAGAGAGCGCTCTCAATATCTTGAACGATACCTCAATATATAATAGGCTATGAAGGTAGGTATCTACGGGCAATTTTATCATAGAGAGGCAGGACAGTACATCCAGCAACTTCTGGATATATTAGACGAAAAGCAAATAGAAGTAATCATTGAGAAAAATTTTCTCAAACTGATTCACGAGAATGACACAATACATAAAGATTATAATCACTTTTCAACCTTTCAAGAGCTTGATAATAGCTATAATCTTTTTATAAGCATAGGAGGTGACGGTACCATATTAAAAACCGTAACATATGTAAGAGATCTCGACATTCCCATAGTAGGTATTAATACAGGAAGACTAGGTTTTCTAGCCACGATTAAAAAAGAAGATATCGCCGCTAGCATTGAAAAAATCTTAACCAAAAAATATACAATTTCAAAAAGAAGCCTGTTACAGATTACAACAAGTAAAGGTGAGGATGTCTTTGCAGACCTTAACTTTGCACTTAATGAAATAGCCGTAAGTCGTAAAAACACAACCTCTATGATCTCCGTCACTACGCGATTAAATGGAGAAGCACTTACTAATTACTGGGCAGACGGCCTCATTGTAGCCACTCCTACAGGTTCAACGGGATATAGCCTTAGTTGTGGAGGTCCCGTAATCACACCTCACACCTCAAGTTTGATCTTAACCCCTATCGCTCCACATAATTTAAATGCAAGGCCCCTTGTAATCCCAGACAACACAATTATAGAATTAAGCGTGTCTGGAAGAGAGGATCAACATTTAATATCATTAGACTCTCGCATTGCAACCCTTGATAATGAAACAGTTATCACTTTACAAAAAGCATCTTTTCAAATAAGTTTAATACGACTTGAGGGAGATAGCTTTCTGAAAACGTTACGTCACAAACTCTTATGGGGCGAGGATAAAAGAAATTAAACAATAATTTTACTTTAATGGTGTTTACTCTATGGACTGCTCTTAAGAGGTATGAGTACGCTTTCGCGAAAGCAAAAACAACACCCCAAACATCTTAACAACCCCTAATTGCCAGTACCATCACAGAATTGTTATATTTGCAAACTTTTAACGCTATATGAAGTATCTGACGATTATTTTAATCGCCATTTTTTTGAGTCATAGTTCATACAGTCAAACGTATGAGTTAGGAGGTTTTATAGGAGGATCTAACGTAATTACCGATGTGGGATCTACAAATTATATAGCTCCTAATAAACCTGTTTTTGGCGGAGTATTTAAGTGGAATAGAAGCGATAGACATTCATTTCGATTTACCGCACTGTTCTCTGAATTAGAAGCAAATGACACAGATAGTAATGAAGCGCGAAGACAAAGTAGAGGATTATCATTTACAAATAGTATACAAGAACTCTCTTTAGGGCTTGAGTATACCTTTTGGGAATTTGATATGTTTAAGGATCGTAATGCTAATGCTCCGTATTTATATACTGGAGTAACTGTGTTTAATCATGATGATATATCTGTTGTAGATGATATAATGGAAGATGGAAATGCATTTGATTTTGCAATTCCTATTGTTTTAGGTTATAAAGCAGCATTAAATGGAAATATGGTTATAGGCCTTGAGGCGGGTGCTCGTTATACACTAACAGATAACCTAGATGGGAGCGCTCCTGTTAATGATGATAATACCATAAGTATAGGTAATAGGAATAACAATGATTGGTATGTATTTACGGGTATTACCGTAACATTTACCTTTGGCCGCAGACCTTGTTTCTGCGCATTTTAAAAATATAATGGACATACTTGCCCAAATTGATAAAAGTAAACTACCCCAACACATCGCCATTATCATGGATGGAAACGGTCGCTGGGCAAAAAAGCAGGGACTTCTGCGCGCTGTTGGGCATAAAAAAGGTACTAAAGCAGTACGTGAAGCTGTTACAGCCGCAGCAGAGTTAGGCGTTCCTAATCTTACACTATATGCTTTTTCTACAGAAAACTGGAATCGCCCTAAGGCAGAGGTAGACACCCTAATGAACTTATTAGTATCATCTCTTAAAAAGGAGATTTCTACACTTCAAGATAATGATGTGTCCCTTAATACTATAGGCACTACAAGCTCATTACCTAAAAAAGCACAAAAGGAGCTTGAGGAAGTCATTCAAAAAACAAAAAACAATACGAGGCTTAGACTCACATTAGCATTGAGTTACGGCAGCAGGGAAGAACTATTAAAAACCGTCAAAGAAATAAGCTATAAAGTTAAAAATAACCTAATTTCGCCGGCTGAAATAGATGAGTCTTGTATTAATGAGCATCTTTACACCTTTGACATGCCGGATGTAGATTTGTTAATACGTACGAGTGGAGAACAGCGAGTAAGTAATTTCCTTTTATGGCAAATTGCTTACGCAGAATTCTATTTTACAGAAGTATTATGGCCCGATTTCAGAAAGGAACATTTACATGATGCTATTTACAATTACCAGAAAAGAGAACGAAGATTTGGAAAGACAAGTGAACAAATTAAATAGTATAGCTACTTTTTCAAAAGTGGGAAGCAAGTGGATTATCATTTTAGCCCTATTAACTTTCACATTTGCGCAAGCTCAGAGAACATTACCCCTAGATCCAGATACTAAGTATGAGATTGCAGATATCAAGGTAACTGGAACTTCCTCATATAATGAAAATACAGTTATTGCCTTTACCGGACTTCGAGTAGGAGAGCGCATCTATCTTCCAGGGCAAGAAATTACAGATGTAATCAAAAAGCTGTGGAATTTAGAACTTTTTTCAGACATCAATCTATATGTAACCGGAGTGGATGGTGACAAGGTAGATCTTCAATTAGATATTAAAGAAGTACCAGAACTCAATGAAGTACGCTTCAAAGGTATTAAGCAGAAAAAAGGCTCTACTTTTATAAAAGACAATGGCCTCAATAAAGGAGCAAAAGTAACGGAGAACTTAGAGACTACGGCTACTAACTTTATTGAAAATAATTATAAGAAAAAGGGGTATCTCAACTCTAAAGTATTTATAAATACAGTACCGGCCGCGGACAGCTTAGGGAGTAATAAAGTCAATATGATAATTAATATTGACAAAGGGGAACGTGTAAAAATCAAAGACATTGAATTTAATGGTCGCGAAAAGCTTAAGGAGTCAAAACTCTTAGCTTCTATGAGTAACAC